>CALLSB010000078.1:0-4425 GCA_938014225.1 uncultured Collinsella sp.
GCCGCCTGCCGGCGTCCTCGCCAGCTCGCTAAAAACGCTCCGCGTTTTCTCTACGCTCGCTCCTTCGCAGGTTCAAGTCCCTGCGATGGGCCCATAACAAAAAAGCTCCCATTGCTGGGAGCTCTTCCATTTAATGGTGCGGGCGAAAGGACTTGAACCTTCATGGGGTTGCCCCCATACGGACCTGAACCGTACGCGTCTGCCAATTCCGCCACGCCCGCGTGCAGGAATTAGAATAACGGAGCGCCACCACGAACGCAAGAACTATTTTTGAAAAAGTTGGCAGGCATTCTCCCAAGCGGCTTGCGCGATTGTTTCGGCGTCCTCACCAGTGCGATCGACACGGTCGTTAACCAGCGCGTTTGCCGTAATGGAGATCATTGCGGGTTCGCATTCAAGACCGCGGATGGGCTCCGGAGCCATATACGGGCAATCCGTCTCGAACAAAATTCGATCGAGTGGGGTTGCCGCAAATGCCTCGCGCACGTCGTCGTTGCGCTTAAAGGTGGCCGCACCACCATAGGCGATATAGCAGCCCAGCTCCACAAAGCGCTCCATCGTGGCGCGGTCCTCGCCAAAACAGTGCAGCACACAACCGGCCTGGGGCACACCCACCTCGCGCAGTACGTTGTACGCATCAACGTGCGAGGTGTGCTCCCCATCCGAGTCCTCGTGCCGCAGGTGTAGCTCCACCGGCACATTGCGGCGCACGGCAACTTCGAGCTGACGTGCCATGCAGTCAATCTGCACGCTATGGGGCGCCGGCGCGATGTCATCGTCGTAATCCATGTGGTAGTCCAGACCGATCTCGCCGATACCGGCGCACAAAGGGTCATCGAGTGCGGCAACGACCTGTGCGTGAACGTCGTCGGTATAGTCCGGCGCGCCATACGGATGCACGCCGGCAAGATACTTGATCTGCGGGATATCCTGCATCGGCAGAATTTCGCGCACGAGCCAGTCGCTATAGTCCGTCACGCTGCGTTTGTCAGCGATGGGGTCGAACATCGTCACCAACAGGTCGACACCCGCAGCTTTGGCGCGCACGAGCGTCTCGGGCACTTCTTTGCCCCAAAACGAAAGCAGATGCGCATGCGTGTCGGCAAGCGGTGCCAAGGGCACGGGGCAGGCGACCGTCTTCTTTTTCTTGGTAAACGTCACGCGTGCGGCATTAGGCATCATGGATTAGCTCCTGGGCCAGGCGGACAAAGTCGGCAACATCAAGCGTCTCGGCGCGCGTGGTGGGTGCGATACCGCAAGCCTCAAAGGCGGCATCGAGCACGTCCTTGGCAAAGCCGTTGGCGCTCATGGAATTGCGGATGGTCTTGCGACGCTGGGCAAATGCAGCATCAATCATGCGGGCCACAAATTCGCGATCGAACCCTTCGGGCACCACGCCGTCAACACGGTCGATACGCACGACAGCCGAGTCCACGTGCGGCGCCGGCATAAAGCAACGCGGCGGCACCTCAAAGCGACCCGTCACCTGCGCATACAGGCCGAGCTTTGCCGTATAGCCGCCATAGGTCTTGTTGCCCGGCACTGCGGCAATGCGATCGGCAACCTCCTTTTGCACCATGACGACGGCACGCTTGAGCGCCGGCATCGTCTGGAAAAATTGCAAAATGATCGTCGCCGCCACGTTATAGGGCAAGTTCGCGACAAATACCGTGGGCTCGCCACCGGCGGCTTGCTCAATCTGCTCCGGCGTCACCTTGAGCGCGTCGCCCATGATAAAGCGGAAGTTGGCATAGTCGGCGGCGTGGGCGTCGAGCACCGGTTCGAGCTCAGGATCTGCCTCGATCGACGTGACGCACGCCGCCTCCTGCAGCAGCGCAAGCGTGAGCGTACCAACGCCCGGGCCAACCTCGAGCACGCGCTCATCGCCCGTGAGCTCGGAAAGCTCGCAGATGCGCTCAATCACATGGTTGTCGATCAGAAAGTTCTGGCCCAGGCGATGCTTGGTCGCAAGGCCAAACTCCTCCAGCAGCTCCCTTGTTGCCGTGGGGTTTGCCAAAGGCGAAGTTGTCATAGTTGCCTCCTTAGCATGATGGCGGCGTCTTGAAACAAAAGGGCATGGACCGTTGCGGCCATGCCCTTACATCTAAACAGCAAATTGCCGATATGGCGCGGCGTCTTAGCCCAGACGCGGGAACAGCGGCTCACCCTTCTCAACGGGCTGACCACCGGCAAGCAGGCCCCAAGTGCAAATGCCCTTAAGGTCGTCGCTCGTGGCCTCGTCCTCGCAGGACAGGCGGCGCAGGGCCTCGGCAGAGGTCTGGGGCATGAGCGGCATCAGCAGGTGAGCGGCGATGCGGATGGCCTCGAGCAGGTTGTAGATCACAAACGCCAGCTCGTCAGCCTTGGCCTCGTCCTTGGCAAGCGCCCAAGGCTCGGAGTCCTCGATGTAGTGGTTGGCGGCGTGGATGAGCTCCATGACCTCGTCCTTGGCTCCACCGTAATCGAGCACGTCCATCTTGGCCATGTAGCGCTCGACCAGACCATCGGCGATCTTTGCCAGCGGGTTGTCGAACGCGTCGAACGACGCGGGCTTGGCGGGCGCGCAACCGTCAAAGTACTTGCCGCTCATGTTGAGCGAACGCGAGATAAGGTTGCCCCAGCTGTTGGCCAGGTCGGCGTTGTAGACCTGCTCCATGCGATCGAAGCTGATGGCGCCGTCGGTGCCGGGGACGACGTCGGTCATAAAGTAGTAGCGATAGCCCTCAACGCCCAACATGTCGATAACGTCCTGCGGAGCGATAGCGTTGCCACGGCTCTTGGACATCTTCTCGGCCTTGCCGGTCTCGGCATTGCGCACGGTCAGGAAGCCGTGGGCAAAGACATGCTCGGGCAGGGCCTCGCCGATGGCCATGAGCATGGCGGGCCAAATGACGCAGTGGAAGCGGATGATGTCCTTACCCACGATGTGGAACTGCGCGGGCCAGCGATAGGCCAGCTCGGCACGCGCCTCGTCGGTGTCGACACCGTAGCCGACGGCCGTCATATAGTTGAGCAGCGCATCGAACCACACGTAGGTCACGTGGCCCTCGTCAAACGGGACCTGAATGCCCCAGTCAAAGCTCGTGCGGCTCACGGAAAGGTCGTTAAGGCCGCCTTCGACAAAGCTGCGCACCTCGTTCATGCGGAACGCGGGCTCGACAAAGTCGGGGTGCTCGTCATAAAGCTTGAGCAGCTTGTCCTGGAAGGCGGAAAGCTTAAAGAAGTAGGACTCCTCCTGCACGCGCTCAAGCGGACGGTGGCAGTCGGGGCACAGGTGCTGGCCGACGCTGCCGTACTCCTCGTCGCCCTTCTGGACCTGAGTATCGGTGAAGTAAGTCTCGTCAGGCACGCAATACCAGCCGTCGTAGCTGCCCTTATACAGGTAACCGGACTCCTTCATGCGCTCCCACAGGTACTGCACGGCATGATGCTGGCGCGGCTCGGTGGTACGGATGAAGTCGTCGTTGGAAATCTCGAGCTTGTTCCAAAGCTCCTTGAAGTGCGGGGCCTGGCTGTCGGTCCACTCCTGCGGCGTCATGCCATGCTTGGCTGCGGCCTCGGCGACCTTCTCGCCGTGCTCGTCCATGCCGGTCAGGAACTTGACGTTATAGCCGGCGGAGCGGCGATAGCGAGCCTGAACATCGGCGATGATGGTGGAATAAGCCGTGCCCAGGTGCGGATCGGCGTTGACGTAGTAGATGGGCGTCGTGATAAAGAACGAAGGCTTGCTTTGATCCATGGGGTTTGTCCTCCAGAAAAACGTTGCATACAGGGGATGATTCTAGCGCAAGGGCTGGATATCCTCCATCTATTGCATATCGAGCACCATGGCATAGACATCGCGCTTGCGGCGCGAATACTTCTGAGACAGGCGCTTGGCCACCGCAGAGGCGGGCTCCCCCTCCTCAAGCGCAGCGCGGATATCCTCGCGCAGGGCCTCGTCGGGATCCGCTGCCGCGGCGCCAACCGGCACGATACCGGCCTCCTCATCCTCGCTCGGCGGCGCGATGACCAGCGCAATCTCGCCCTTTACCTCGCCGCGAGCACGCAGCTCCTCGGCGAGCTGGGCAGCGGGCCCGCGTAAGACCTCCTCGTGCAGCTTGGTGAGTTCGCGGCAGACGGCAACCTCACGCTGGGGAAAAACCTCTGCCACGGCCTCGAGCGTCGCCACGATGCGATGTGGAGACTCGTAGAAGATGAGTGCGCCGGGAACCACGGCAAGGCGCTGCAAACGGCGCACGCGGTCGCCGTGCTTTCGGCCCAAAAAGCCCTCGAAGAAAAAATGCTCGCAGGGAATGCCGGACGAAACGAGCGCCGTGACGCAAGCAGAGGGCCCGGGAATAACTTCGACGGGCACATCGGCCTCACGTGCCGCCTCGACCAGCGCTTGGCCGGGATCGGACACGCTCGGCATGCCGGCGTCCG
>CALLSB010000079.1:0-18639 GCA_938014225.1 uncultured Collinsella sp.
CACACGCCGGCAACGGCGAGCAGCAGCAGGGCGATTTGAATGGGACTCATACAAGCCTCCCGAAGGAATCGAAATACAGACGTTTTTCATGGTACCCCAAAGAAGGGGAAAGATACCCTAAGGTAATGTGCGAGGTGGCAACGACCTACTTAGGCGCGTTACCGCTACGGTCGCGCTCGCTTTGCTCTACGCGCCACTCTTCCCAGCCGCGGCCCGCAGGCTGCCAGAACGCGCCACGCTCCAGCCCCTCGGGCAAATAGCGCTGATCGACCCAGCCTTCGGGATAATCGTGCGGATACTTATACACACCGTATTCGTCGCTGCCCGGACGGTGACGATCGCGCAGATAGCTCGGCACCTCGCGCAGCCCACTAGAATGGATATCGGCCAACGCCGCGTCAATCGAGGCCTCACATGCGTTTGACTTAGGCGCCAAGCACACATAGAGCGCAGCCTGAGCCAGGTTAATGCGGCACTCGGGATAGCCAATGACCTCGGCTGACTTAAACGCGGCATGCGCCACCAAAAGCGCCTGCGGGTCGGCGTTGCCAACATCCTCAGAAGCCTGAATCATAATACGGCGAGCGATAAACTTAGGATCCTCCCCCGCATCGATCATGCGCGCGAGCCAATAGATCGTGGCATCGGGGTCGCTTCCGCGCATAGACTTGATAAACGCACTGATGATGTCGTAGTGCATGTCACCGTTTTTGTCATACGAAAAGCCACGACGTGGATTGGCAATCTTCACGTCGTCAACAGTGATGGGATAGCGCTCCCCCGCCGCCGGCGCTGGCGTTCCCTCGGTATCGGGACGCGTGACGGCAATCTCGCTCGCAAGCTCGAGCGTCGTGAGTGCCGAGCGAGCGTCGCCCGCAGCCAGCGTGCAGATGGTCTTAACCGTATCCTCATCGGCCGAGAACTTGCCGTTCAAACCCTGTGGCGCCTCGAGCGCACGCCCGATAAGCATGGCGATATCCTCGTCTTTAAGATGCTCAAGTTCCACCACGCGACCGCGCGAGAGCAATGCTGAGTTGACCTCGAAGTACGGATTCTCCGTCGTGGCGCCAATCATAATGACGGTACGGTTCTCAACTGCATGCAGCAAGGCATCCTGCTGCGACTTGGAGAAGCGGTGAATCTCGTCGATGAATAGTATGGTGCGACGGTCGTACGTATTCAGGCGCGTCTTGGCCTCGTCAATCACGCGACGAAGATCCTTCACGGTGCCCGTCACGGCGCTGACCTCGACAAACTCGCTCTTGGTATGGTTGGCGATAATGTGGGCCAGCGTCGTCTTGCCCGTACCGGCAGGCCCGTACAAGATCACGCTCGACAGCACGTCGTGCTCAATTGCGGCACGCAACCACGAGCCCTTACCGACGGCCCTTTGCTGGCCCACGTACTCGTCGAGCGAATTGGGGCGCATGCGCACCGCAAGCGGCGCATTCTGAAAGGAACGCTCGCGCGTCGAAGCAGAAAAAAGGTCGTCCATAGTCATCCCGTGCATCAATCAAAAACGTTTTCCACCAACAGTATACCGAATAAATACGAACTACCGTTCGTTAATATAGGTACGGTGCGGAAACTTCAATCCCGGGAACAGCTTGCTCGTGAGCTCGCAGAAATAACCGTCCGTCATGCTCGCAATATAATCCACGACCGTCTGGTCCTTATCGTCCTGCCATGCATAGGTGCGATCGTAGTAGGAAAGCTGCTGCTCAATGCGAGAAATGTGGTGCTTAAAGATATACGAAGACTCGTCGCCTTCGTTTATGTCCTGCAGGCAACGGTCGTAGAGCTTTTCGAACGCCTCGCGCAGCTCCGCTTCGGAGTCGCCTTCGATACCGCCCTTGCTATAGATCTTCTCGTAGTTCTCGCGCTTGGCTCGGCGGATTTCCTCAAACAGATCTTCGCTCATCTCGATGCGCGGCTTACCATAGCTGTGCTCAACGATATCGATGGAGGCATGCGTGAGGATCCAACTGTTGTAGGCACCGCCCCGGCCATCATCAAAAGCGTCGGGCGAAAGCAGGCCCGCCGCGATCGCATCCTGACGGTCACGACCGACGTAGGCAAGAATATCCGAGATGCGAACGACGCAGCCCTCGAGCGTCATGGGACGCAGATGCTCAATAGCGCTATAGCCCGTGGCAATGCAATCCTCAACCGTCTGGTCAAACTGGTCAAAGGAGCCCATGTCCGAGAGTTCAAACACACGCTGTTCGTACTCGCCGTTATGGCATAGCACGCCGTCGAGCGTCTGGAGCGACACGTTGCGGCCATACAACACGTCGAGCACGCGGACCGACTGCACGTTATGGAAAAAATAACGACCCGTGCGCTCGTGATAGATATCGTTGAGGAATCGCTCACCGGCATGGCCAAAGGGTGTGTGGCCCAAGTCATGGCCTAAGCCAATCGCCTCGATCAGATCGCAGTTGAGCCCCAGGGCACGACCGATATCGCGCGCGATGCGCGAGACAAGCTGCACGTGCAAACCGCGGCGCGACAGATCATCATTACTACGGAAGCTAAAGACCTGCGTTTTGCCTGCATAACGGGTGTATGCGGGCAGATGCAGAATCTTTTCGGTATCGCGCATAAAGGCCGGACGCATGAGCGTGCCCTCATCTGCGACCCGATCGACACGTCGGATGACCTGGTCGTCACTGCATCGATAGGGATTAACGACACCCGAGGCGCGGTCGGCGGCGATACACTCGGCCAGCTTGGGCGACAACGCCGCAGGAATGCGATCCATACGCGCCTTGATGGCGGCTGTCTGTTGATTGATTGCCATGGCATGCTCCTTAAAAAGGGCGCGCAAACGGTTACAGCGTACTACCCACGAACTCGATTATGGCAAATATCGGCACCAAAAACGGCAGCAATGGCAGGGAGCGTGATTTTGCGATGAGACAGACGGCGGCAAGGGTCAGGAGCGCAACTGCAAACGCGACGACGCCACCCAGAGGATCGAGGGTGCAAAGGGCAAAGAGCGCCTTGGCGTCCCCCATGCCAATGCCGGAAGCATGGCGAATACGACGCCAGAGCGACTCAGTAAGCACAAGGGCAAGATAGACGATGACCGCAAGACCGGCGTGGTCAAGTGCCGTGTTAATGCCCCTGTCGAGCCAAACGCCTGCAAACGCCGCCACGGCACACGCGCCGGCAAGCTCATTGGGAAACCGCCGCTCGTGGGCATCAATCGCCGCGCCGGCAAAGATGCAAATCCAAAATGGAATATAGACCATCAAACACCTCCTTGGGCGGCAGCTCAAACGCAAAAACCACCACAAAGGTGCTGTCCCTTTGTGGTGGTTTTGATGCTGGTTATTTGGCGCCTTGCATGACCTCGTCGAGGGTAACGCTTACGGCGTGCTGTGTCGGCACCCAGTCGACCTTTAGGAACAGAGCAGCCACCGTAATGGGGATATAGCTGAACATAAAGATCGGGAAGGTAAACAGGTTGGTCACCAGACGCCACTTTTGCGCGCAGTGAATATGCTTGTACTCAAAGATGGTCGTAAGGAGCGCCAGGATAAAGAAGGTCAGGTACATCATCGCGAAGGTCATAATGAGCGAGGCGGCACAAGCCTGCATCTCGACCTCGGTGGCCAAGAAGCCGTGCGAAAGTCCGCCCACGATGAGGAACGTCGCATTGGCGAGCATCGAGATCAGCGACAGCAGCATGCCGGGCGCGATCGTCATAAACATGTCATAGGCGGCAAAGCGATGGTAGCGGAAGGTCGATTTGACCAAGTGCTTACCGTAGGTAAAGAATACCTGGTAGAAGCCCTTAGTCCAACGCATACGCTGTTTCCAGGAAGCCTTAAACGTCACGGGCTGTTCGTCAAAGAACTCCGCCGGCGCATAACCGATGCGAATGCCGTGAATGGCGCAGAACGTGGTGAACTGAATATCCTCGGTCAGCGTGTGGAACTGCCAACCGTGCATGCCCTCGATAACACTGGCGGAGATGAGGTAGCCCGAACCCGAGACGGCGCAAGACGTCTTGCAGATGTTGCGCGCGTTGTTGAGAAAGCGCGCCTCGCGCAGATACCACGTGGCATTAGCCGCCGAGATCCACGAGCTGCCGAAGTTCTTGGAATTACGATAGCTCGTGACCACATGGAAGCCCTGGTCAAAGGCATCGTTCATCTTGGACACGTAATCGCGGGAGATAACGTTATCGGCATCGAAGATAAAGTAGCCTTCAAACGTGTCGGGATACTCGTTAAGGATACGGTCGAAACCAAAGTCCATGACCCAGCTCTTACCCTTGCGGGCCAGGTCGTTGCGCTCATAGACAATGGCGCCCGCCTCGCGGGCAAGCTGTGCCGTATTGTCGGTGCAGGCATCGGCGACCACGAAGACCTCGATGAGCTCGGACGGATAATCCTGATCCTTGATGGAGCGAACGAGGTTGGCGATCACGGCCTCCTCGTTATGTGCCGCGATAAAGAAGGCATAGCGGTGAAGCTTCTTAGCCTTGGGAGGCGCGACCTCGCCACGAAGAGCGCCGATGACAAAGAAGACCACCTGGTACAGAAAGCAGACCGTGAGCAGCGTGACAACAATCTGGTTGAAGATCACGATGGGTGTGTTGGTTTGTAAAAAGGCGAGCATGCAGGCTCCCAGCAACGCGTTACGTAAACAATCGTATATCTTACCGCAGGCTTACCGAGTTCAAGAAACTACCTAATACTGACTAGGCATCGAGCAGGCCGAGCTGCGGGACGATTTCGTCACCGGCGGCAGTGCGACCGAGCGAACGCGGGGCCAGGTCATCCAAAACCGCCGCAAGATCCCACGGCAGCTCGTCGCGGCACTCGATGCGCTCGCCCGTCACGGGATGGTCGAACGCCACGCGCCAGGAATGGAGGAACTGCCTGGTCAGACCCTGATCGGCACGCGTATCACACTTGCCATAGAGCGGGTCGCCCACGCAAGCATGGTTGATATGGCGCATGTGCACACGAATCTGATGCGTGCGACCGGTAAACAGGTGGCACTCGACGAGCGTGTAGCCGTCGTCGAAACGCGTGGAATCAAAGCGCTCGAGCACCTTGAAGGTTGTGATGGCCTGGCGCGCAAAGGGGTCATCGGAAACCGCCATCTTCACGCGGTCGCGCGTCGATCGAGCAATACCGGTGTTGATAGTGCCCTCGTCCATGGCAATGTGCCCGTGAACGAGCGTGATATAGCGACGGTCGAGCGTGCGCGTGCGGATGAGATTTTGGAGCGCGCGCTGGGTGTCGTCATCCTTGGCCGCAAGCATGAGACCCGAGGTATCGCGATCCAGGCGATGCACGATGCCGGGGCGGTCCTCACCCTGCACGGTACCAAGATTATCGATGCCGCAGTGGTAGACGAGGGCGTTCGCAAGGGTGCCGCTCTCGTGGCCATGAGCGGGATGGCACACCAGGCCGCGCTGCTTGGAGAGCACGATGAGGTAATCGTCCTCGTAGCGGATATCGAGGGGAATGGCCTCAGGAATCACATCGGTCGGATCGTGCAGCTCGGGCAAGTCGACCGAGATACGGTCACCGGAGCGCACAGCATATTTTTTTGATAGGCAGGTCTCGCCGTTGACACATACGACGCCGCCCTCGATCAGATGCGCGCAAGCAGAGCGCGTGGGACAGCCATCGTTGGCACCCAGAAAGGCATCGAGACGCTGACCAACGGAATCGTCGGCAACGAGAATATGGATGTCGGCCATTAGCGCTCATTCCTTTCGCGAATCTTGCGGGCATGCTCCCCACGTTGTTTAGCCTTGCGCTTGGCGCGGGCCTCGTCACGAGCGTTAAGCTCGGCGGTCGCATCGACCTCACGGGCCGCGGGGCTCAAGAACATGTAGCCGAAGAGGGCGAGCACGACACCCAAGGTAATGCCGATATCGGCCACATTGAAGACAGGGAAGTCGATGAAGGTGGTGGCAATAAAATCGGTCACGAAGCCAAAGACCAAACGATCGATAGCGTTGCCGATAGCACCGCCCGCAACCATCGCCATGCCCACAACTTCAAGATGGGCGAGCTGGGGCGCACGAACGAGGTACACGGCAATAGCGATAATGACCGCCAACGCCAGGACGGCAAACGCGATGCCATGTCCCTCGCCCATGCTAAAGGCAGCACCGATATTACGGACAAACATAAAGTCGATGACACCGGGGATGACGGTCACATGCAAAGCGTCGCCCACGGCACGAACCGCAAGCTTGGTCAGCTGGTCAAGAAGCAGCACAACGAGCGCTACACCACCAGCAACACCCAACCGCCAACGCAAAGGCGGCGTCATATCTGCACCACGACCCAAATCAATCCCCTACCCTCAAAAATCGAATTCCGCTTAATGCAAAGAACCATCTTATATTGCCACACGCAGAACGCACGACATATCCACCAACGCAAGCGAAATAACCAGCATAAAAAGAAAGCGGCATTCCGAAGAACGGAATGTCGCTTATTGTTAGCGGAGCAAATGAGCCGAAGGCGCCCCGATCATCCACATAACGGAAGCGCTACTTTACTGTAACCTACAGCGCTTCGGCACAACGTTTGCAGATATGCGCGTGGCCGTTGTACTCGCCGACGGTGGTGCGATAGTTCCAGCAACGGTCGCAGCACTCGCCCTCGGCAGCCTCGATAGCAACGGAAAGCTCCTCGCCCTGGGTCAGCTCAACATCGGAGACGATGTAGAACTCGGCCAGATCAACGGCCTTGTCGCCGGTCAGCAGCGCATACATCTCAGCGGGAACGACCGCCTTGACACGGACCTGCTGGCTCTTGGTGAAGGTGCCGGCGGAGCGGGCATCCTCAAGGGCCTTGGTCACGGCGCTACGGAGCTCGAGCGAAGCCTCGAGCACGCCCTCGAACTCATTGGCCTCGTCGACCGTGATGGGCGACTTGTACCAATCGAGCAGCGCGGCGTACTTCTGATGATCGACGCAGCCGGTGGGCGCATAGGCCATGGCCTCATCGACGGTGTAGGACAGGATCGGCTGCAGGTCGCGCATGAGCATCGAGAAGAGCTCGGCGAGCACGGTCTGGGCGCTGCGGCGCTCGAGCGAGCCGGGCTTTTCGCAGTACAGACGGTCCTTCAGGGCGTCGAGGTACACGTTGGAAAGCTCGGTAACCACAAAGTCGTAAAGCGCACGGTAGGCGCGCGGGAACTCGTAACTGGCGTAGGCGTCGTCGACCTCGGCCTGGACCTGGGTCAGGCGGGCAACCATGAGCTTGTCGAGCGGCAGCAGGTCGGCAAAGGCAACGCCGTCGGTCTCGGGCTCAAACTGGCCTTCGAGCTCGGAGAGCAGGAAGCGCAGCGTGTTGCGGAAACGACGGTAGGCATCGGACGTACGAGCAAGAATCTCGTGGTCAATGGAAACGTCAGAGCTGGTGTCGACGGAGGCGACCCACAGGCGGATGATGTCGGCGCCCATCTCGTCACAAACCTTATTAGGGTCGATGACGTTGCCGAGCGACTTGGACATTTTGCGGCCCTGGCCATCGAGCGTGAAGCCCTGCGAGACGACCGCCTTGTACGGAGCATGGCCGTTGGCGCCCACGGAGGTGAGCAGCGAGCTCTGGAACCAACCACGGTGCTGGTCGGAGCCCTCGAGATACACGTCCGCCGGGTACTCAAGCTCGGGGCGATACTCGCAGACGGCCTTCCAGGAAACGCCGGAGTCCCACCACACGTCGAGGATGTCCTTATCGGCCTTGAGGTGATGGCCGCCGCACTTGGGGCAGACGCAGGCCTCGCCCAAGTAGCTCTCGGGAGTGTCGGTGAACCAGGCGTCGGAGCCCTTCTCGTGGAAGAGCTTGATGACAGCGTCGAGCGTGGCGTCGTTCATGACCTTCTCGCCGCAGTCGGCGCAGGTATAGCTGGGGATAGGCACGCCCCAGTTGCGCTGACGGCTGATGCACCAGTCGGGACGCTGCTCGACCATGGCACCGATGCGGTTGGCGGCGTGAGCCGGATACCACTTGACGTTCTCGCGAACCTCTTTGCCAGCCTGCTCGCGCAGACCGGTCTTGTCCATCGAGACGAACCACTGGTCGGTAGCACGGAAGAGCACCGGGTGCTTGCAGCGCCAGCAGTGCGGATAGCTGTGCGTAATCTGCTTCTCGAGGACCAGGGTGCCGCGCTCGCGCAGGAACTCGATGATGTGCGGGTTGGCCTCATCGGTGTCCATGCCGCTGAAGGGGCCGCCGGTGCCAAACTCCTCGCCGGTGTAGAACTTGCCGTCGTCATCGACCGGCATGCAGATGTCGGTGATGCCCTCCTTGAGGCAGGCGAAGTAGTCATCGACGCCGTGACCGGGCGAGTTGTGGACGATACCGGTACCGTCGTCGACACCGACGTAATCGGCCAGCAGCGCCACGCCCTCAACACCGTCAAAGATCGGCTGCTTGTAGTGGATGTGGTGGAAGGTCTCGGCGGGAACCACATAGGGCTTGCCGTCGACCATAACCGGGGTGTACTCCCAGCCAAACTCCTCGCAGCACTTGGGAGCCAGGTCCTCGAGCATGACTTCGGCACGACCCTCGTGCTCAACGGCGACATAGGCTGCGCCGGGCTTAAGGGAAACGGCCTGGTCGGAGGGGATGGTCCACGGCGTGGTCGTCCAGATGATAAAGTCGACCGGGCCGTCGAAGTTCTCGAGGCCGGCGGGCTTGGAGGTCATCTCAAAGCGCACGAAAATGGAGGGGCTCGTCTCGTCGGAGTACTCGATCTCGGCCTCGGCAAGCGCGGTGTGGCAGTGCTTGCACCAGTGAACCGGCTTGTGGCCGCGATAGATCATGCCCTTATCGAACATGGCCTTGAAGACCTCGATATCGGCGGCATCATGCTGGTGATAGAGCGTCAGGTAGGGGTTGTCCCAGTCGCCGAGCACGCCCAGACGACGGAAGCCGGCCTTCTGGAGCTCGATGTTCTCGACAGCGAACTCATTGCAGAGCTCGCGAATCTTGGCCGTGGGGGTCTGGTTGAACTTCTCGGTGCCGAGCTTCTCTTCGACCTTGTGCTCGATCGGCTGGCCGTGGCAGTCCCAACCGGGGACATAGGGAACTTCATAGCCCTGCATCATCCAGTAGCGGTTGATCATGTCCTTGGAGATCTTGTTCATGGCGTGGCCGATATGAATCGGGCCGTTGGCGTACGGAGGACCGTCGTGCAGCACGAACTTCTTGTGACCCTCGTTCTTCTTCAGAACCTGCTCGTAGACCTTGTTGTCCTGCCAGTCCTTGAGTCGCTTGGGCTCGGACTTGGAAAGACCGGCACGCATGGGAAAACCGGTCTTGGGCAGATTCATCGTCTGCTTGTACTCGTTTGCCACGGTACCCCTTTCATGTCGTGGGCGCACACGCCCGTTGGGCACCAAAAAAGCGCCCGTCCCTACAAGCTGGGACGAAGCGCCACAAAACGAGCTGTACGCCCGTAAAAGCTCTTCGCTTAACCACCCAGCTTAGATGCCCTCGCCCGCGTCGCCGCGCGCTCGCATCCGATACTCGGCTGGCCTGTATCGACGACCATCTCGGCGATATCTACTAAGAGGTGCCTATGCGGCACGTCCGTTGGGACCGCAGCTCCGGGGTGATTTTCATCGGTCGCATGCACGGGTTCTCAGCGCTCCCCGCTCTCTGTAGCATGCGGTTGGCCGACTACTCGTCCCCATCAACGCTTATACGGAGTATGCTAGCACGTTCCGCGCCGGCGAAAAACCCTCAACACTGGTTTTATACGTTCGAAATTTCTCGCTATTACAGCCCATCTCTAGGAGCAAAATACCTGAAAGCACTCTATCGAACGAAAGAAGGTTGCTATGCGCACGATTGGAATGAGCGACTACACCGTTGGCGAGGATTGCTTTGACGAGCTGCCCGGCGCGCTGGCCGAATACGGAGCGACCAAGGTCGCGATCATCGGTGGCAAGCGGGCACTGGCCGCAGCACTTCCCGGCATCGAAGCTGCACTGGCAGGTACCGACGTCGAGATTCTGGAAACACGAGTCTACGGCACCAACAGCACGCGCGCCAATATCGCCAAGGTCGTAAACTCCCCCGCCTGCCAGGAAGTCGACGTGCTCATTGCTTGCGGCGGCGGCAAGGCGCTCGACACCGTGAAGACCGCAGCCATCGAGCTCAAGAAGATCGTCTTCACCGTGCCGACGATCTGCTCCAACTGCTCCGCCGCAACCGCCATTGCCGTCGTGTACAACGACGACGGCTCGCTCGAGGGCTATTCGTACCCCAACCGCCCCGCGCACATCTTCATCAACCCCAAGATCATCGCCGAGGCACCGGCGGAGTACTTCTGGGCCGGCGTAGGCGATGCCCTGTCCAAGCAGCCCGAGGTCGAGTACGCCACGAGCGCCGGCAACTTGGAGCACACCGCCGGTCTTGGCCTGGCACTCGCCCACACCTGCTCCGAGCCGCTGTTTACCTACGGCGTCCAAGGTCTTGAGGACGTACGCCAGAACCTGTCGAGCGAGGCCGTCAAGCAGATTGCACTCGACATCGTGGTCAACACGGGCTACGTCTCCAACCTGACCAACCAAAACGATTACTACTACAACTCGAGCGTGGCGCACGCGTTCTACAACGCCACCTGCAGCATTCCGCGTGAGGGCACCTACCTGCACGGCGAGGTCGTAAGCCTGGGCGTGCTGGTACTGTTCGCCTACACGGGCGATACCGAGAACCTTGAGCGCTACGCCGCCTTTAACAAGCAGATGGGCCTGCCCGTGACGCTTGAGCAGGTCGGGCTTTCCGAGGCCGATATCCCTGCTCTGTGCGAGTACGCACACGCCACCAACGAGTGGAAGCAGGGCAACCCGGAGCCCTTCACCGACGAGAAGTTCGCCGCTGCCATCAAGGCCGCCGACGCCTACGGCCACACCCTCTAGGCCAAGCCCAAAACCACCACAAGGGGACAGCACCCTTGTGGTGGTTTTTTATTGCTCCAGTATGCTGGGATCGAATTCACTCGCCGGGATCACACGGTACCCATTGCGCAGGAGAAGATCGACGAAAACGCCGTTGCCCGCTGTGAGGGTGCCGCTGAATGTTCCGTCGTAGATGCGGCCTGCGCCACACGAGGGACTACGGTCCTGCAGGATGCACGCGGCGATCTCTTCCGGCCCGCCCGCCTGCTCGCACATATCGAGCGCACGCTGAGCGCCCAGGCGGAATTCCCGGTCAACGGACACTCCCTCGCAGGTACGGACCTCGCCGTTCACGATCTCGGACGGCTTGCGCGGCGTGGGCAGGCCCCCAAAGACCTCAGGGCACACCAAGAGGACCTCAGTCCCTTTACACTCGCAGGCCTCGACCAGCTCGCGATGGTAATTATCGAGACCGTTATACTTGCAGCTCTCGCCCATCAAGCAGGCGCTCACCACGATCTTCATGTACATCCCCCTCAAGCAGAACGCCCCATTTGAGATAGGCACTCAAATGGGGCGTCGATATTTACTATCCCGAACGCAACGTTACTGCTGCTTTGGCATCAGCGGATTCTCGCGCGTGAGGAGATTCATGAACTCCTCGCCCGTGATCGTCTCCTTCTTGTACAGATAACGAGCCAGCTCGTGGAGCTTAAACTTGTTCTCCTTCAGAATCTGCAGGGCGCGGTCGTGCGCATCCTCAATCAACTTGGCGACAATTGCGTCCACGCGCTCGGCCGTGCCGGGGGCGCAGGTGAGCGATGTATCCTGGTTGAGGTACGCATTCTGAACGGTACCGAGCGCCATCATGCCAAACTCGTCGGACATACCAAAGCGCGTCACCATGTTGCGGGCGAGCTTGGTGGCCTGCTCGATATCGTTGGCGGCACCGGTCGTCATCTCGCCAAAGATGAGCTCCTCGGCGGCACGTCCACCGCAGTAGACGGCAAGCTTGTCCAGCACCTCCTGGCGTGTGGTCAGGAAGCGCTCATCCTCCTCGACCTGCATGGTGTAGCCCAGAGCACCGCTCGTGCGCGGCACGATGGTGATCTTGGTGACCGGCGCAGAGCCCTTCTGACGGGCGGCAACGATGGCATGGCCGATCTCGTGGTAAGAAACGACTTGCTTCTCGTGGTCGGACAGCACCGTGGACTTACGCTGCTGGCCGGCGATGACAACCTCCACCGACTCCTCAAAGTCGTCCTGCGTGGCGCGTTTACGACCCTCGCGAACAGCACGCAGAGCTCCCTCGTTGATGATGTTGGCCAGATCGGCGCCCGAGGCACCGGGCGTGGCGCGGGCAATCGCGGTCAGGTCGATCGGCGGCTGCGTCTTCACGCTCTTGGCGTGCAGCTCGAGGATATTCTTGCGGCCGGTCAGATCGGGCAGCTCAACGGGAATGCGGCGATCAAAACGACCGGGGCGCAGCAGGGCCGGGTCGAGGCTGTCGGGACGGTTGGTGGCAGCGAGGACGACGATACCCTTGTGGTTATCGAAGCCGTCCATCTCGGTCAGAAGCTGGTTGAGCGTCTGCTCGCGCTCGTCGTTGCCGCTAAAGCCGCCACCGTCACGCTTTTTGCCGATAGTATCGATCTCGTCGATAAAGACGATGCACGGGGCCTTTTCCTTGGCCTGCTTAAACAGGTCACGAACCTTGGCGGCACCGCGGCCGACGAACATCTCAACGAACTCAGAGCCCGAAATGCTGAAGAACGGCACGTCCGCCTCACCGGCCACAGCCTTGGCAAGCAGGGTCTTACCGGTACCCGGAGGGCCAACAAGAAGAGCACCGCGCGGCAGCTTGGCGCCAATTTCCTCGTAGCGCTGCGGCTTCTCCAGAAAGTCGACGACCTCCTTGAGGGATTCCTTGGCCTCTTCCTGGCCGGCGACGTCCTTAAAGGTCACGCCCACATCTTTGGAGGCGATAACGCGAGCACCGGACTTGCCCAGTCCGCCGCCGCCAAAACCGCCGCCAAAGTTCATCGACGGACCGTCATCGCCCATGGCCTTCTTCATGCGACGATTGAGCCACCAACCGATGAGGAAGAAGATGGCCATGGGAAGGATGAGCGTGAGCAGGTAGTAGGTCATCAGACCAGAGTTTTTATCGGGAACGACCGACTCCAGGGACGCACCGGATTCAAGCACGCGATCGGTAAAACCCGCATCATTCGGCACGCCGGTCGTCTTGTAGGCGATATTCTCGTCCTCGCCCTTCTTGGTGTAATAAATCGTGTAATCATCCGTGTTGTACTCGACCTTGTCGACGCTCTTCTTATCGAGCGCTTTGACAAACGTCGAGTAATCGGTCTTCGTAATCTGCTGCGTGTGACCGATGTTGGGGAACAGAACGGTCGAGAGCACGAGGTAGACGACGAAGGCGATGAGCACGTAGAGGATCATATTCCGTCTACGTTTGTTGTCATCCATCTCCATCTGCTTGAACTCCATCTACTGGGGTTGATAATGCTATCTAGAATACCCAACCCGGACGGCGATAAACCGACGCCGGGCACGAAAGGACAGAGATGGCATCACTTGAAGTCGGCAAGGTTCAGATCTATACGGGAGACGGCAAGGGCAAAACCACGGCCGCGCTGGGACTGGCGATGCGCGCCACGGGATTTGGCCTCAACGTACTTATGCTGCAATTTGCAAAGAAGCTGCACTGCGCCGAGCACGACGCCGCGCCGCGCCTGGGACTGCGTATTGTGCAGGCCGATCGCGACACGCCCGAGGCTTGCGCCGCACAGATCATGGAGCTCGCACGCGAGCAGATTAGCCAGGTCGACGTGCTCATTCTGGACGAACTCGGCGAGGCCATGCGCCGCGGCTTCGTGACGCGCGAGGATGTCGAAGCACTGATCGCGATAAAGCCCGCCACCACGGAGCTCGTGCTCACCGGCCGAGGCCTGCTGCCACTGGCCGACCTCGCGGACCTAGTCACCGAAATGCGCCCCATCAAACACTACTTCGACGAAGGCCTCCTAGCCCGCCAAGGCATCGAATACTAATTGATCCGAAGGGGACGGAGGAAAACGGATCATCGGCGTCACGACGGAGAGAAATGATCCGTTTTCCTCCGTCCCGTACGGATCATTAGGCAGTGGCGCGGCCGAGCCAGTTGCCGCTGTGGTGGTAGATGGTGAACATCGTAGCCGTGATGAGCCAGGTTACGGGGTAGACCAGCAGCAGATGCTCAAGCGACGGATCGAACGGCATAATCGCAAACACCCAAATCACCCTGAGCACGACAGTGCCAAAAATCGTGAGCATCATAGGCTGCAGACTCACGCCGGCGCCGCGAATGGAGCCCGACGCGTTCTCGATAATCGAGAAGATCGCGTAGAACGGCGCGATGAAATGAAGAATCGTCGTGGTGTACGCCGAAATCGAAGCATCGTCGACAAACAAACGCGACAGAGGACCCGAGAACACCAGGAGTACGGCAGACAGGCCACCAATGAGCATAAACGAAAGCACGAGCGACGTGTGATATCCCTTGCGCATGCGCTCGTAATTGCGCGCGCCAAAGTTCTGCGCCGAGAACGTAGTGATCGATACGCCGAGCGCCTCGGTCACCATCCAGATAATGCCATCCAGGCGCCCAGATAGACCCCAAGCAGTCGTGACATCGGCGCCAAACGAATTAACCGACACCTGGATCAGCACGTTCGAGATCGAATAGGCAGCCGATTGAAAACCGAGTGGCAGACCACACGAGATCATACTCTTGCAAATACCGCGATCGATGCCGAGCTTAGACAGCGAAAGACGCCATGCGCCCGGAGCGCGCATCATGCGCAACACGATCATCGTTGCATTGGAGCAAATGGTCAGCGCCACTGCGATGCCGCAGCCCAGCGCCTCCATATGCAACACAGCGACAAAGATGATATCCAGCACCACGTTAACCAGGCAGCCAGAGGCAATGATCACAGCGGGGCCGCGCGTGTCGCCCACGGCACGCAGCAGTGCGGTTCCCATATTAAGCAGCAGTGCCGCAACCATCACGGCAAAATAACAGCGAGCATAGGCCACGCCCTCGGCCAATAGTTCATGCGGCGTGTTCATAAGCACCAGCATGGGCTCAACGAACACTATGCCAAGAATCGAGAAAACGATACCGCCCACCAGCGCGAGCGTCATGGCTGTATGGACCGAACGACTCAGTCGCTCATCATCGTGCTGACCAAAATACTGACCGGTAATGACCGCGCAGCCGGCGCCGACGCCAACGCAAAAGCCAATGCAGAGCTCGGTGAGCACCATCGTAGCTTGAATGCCACCTAGCGCGAGCTTGCCGCCAAACTGACCGACGATATAGGTACCGATAAGCGTGTAGGCCTGCTGAAAAAACGAACTAAAAAAGATGGGAACGCACAGCGAAAGCAGCTGCTGCCAAATAACACCCTGCGTTACATCGATAGCCGTAGATTTCTTAGCCACACGCCCTCCCCAAAAGCGTACGTCAACCGACAAAACAGTAATTAAAGACCTAAGCTAATAGCAGCTTAGCACCGACCGACGTCGACCGAACACCCCGAGTCAGAGCCCGGTGCAAACTATCTGCCTAGTGATACAGCCCCGGCTGGTAGTGATACTCGTTGCTCACGTGCGGGCACAGCTGCCAAAAGGCGACGGCACTCGCCGCGGCCACGTTGAGCGAATCGACCCCGTGCGCCATCGGAATACGCACGGCTCGGTCGCAGCCCGCGATAGTCTTGGCGCCCAGGCCGGCACCCTCGGTGCCCATAAAGATCGCCAGGCGATCAACCTCCTGCAGCGCAGGATCGTCCAGCGAAACGGAGTCGTCCGTCAGTGCCATCGCAGCGCACGAAAAACCGGCTTCGTGCAGTGCCGCCAGGCCATCGTGCGGCCACACACGAGCCTCGCTGCCAATACGCGTCCACGGCACCTGAAACACCGTGCCCATGCTCACGCGGGCCGAGCGACGGTACAGCGGGTCGCAGCACGTCGGACTGACCAAAATACCGTCGACATTGAGCGCGGCGGCCGAGCGGAAAATCGCACCCACGTTCGTGTGGTCGACAATACCCTCGAGCACGCACACGCGCACCGGGCGCTCCCCCGCCGCCTCAACGACGCCACCCAAGAACTCATCAACCGGAATCTGCCGCGGGCGACGAAACGCCGCGAGCGCACCGCGCGTCACGTTAAAGCCCGTCAGCTGCTCCATGAGTTCCATGGAAGCCACGAACACAGGAACCGGACCTGCGCCCTCGCGCAACCAGGCGCTCAAACAGCGGCATCATCTGGTCGAGCCAGCGTTCGCCCAAAAGAAAGCTCACCGGCTCGTATCCGGCACGCACCGCGCGCTCAATAACCTTGGCACTCTCGGCGATAAAGATGCCCTTTTGCGGCTCTAGCACGCAGCGCAGCTCACGCTCGGTCAGTCGCACGTAGGCATCGAGCCGCTCGTCCTCGAGCGAATCAATTCGCAGAACCTCAACGGCATCAGTCATAGCAGCCTGCCCGCACCCTTCTTTACAGCACATCTATACCAAACGAGGCGACGCTAAGCGCCGCCCCATACATTCAATCAACCCGATAATACCGTTCACGCCAGGCGATTTACGCCTCAACGCGACGATACGTCACGAACTCATAATCGACACCCTCGTCGCCCTCGCCCGAGGCAATCGTGGCAACACCGCCACGCCACGCAATCTCCCACGCGGGATCGGCGTCCAAATCGGGAAAGTACGTGTCCACGGCATGAGTGCAATGGTTGTGCGTGACCTCGGCCTCGGCGCAATACGGCAAAAACTGCCGATACACCTCGCCGCCACCGATCACCCAAGCAACGGGCTCATCGGCAACCGCGGCGAGCGCCTCGTCGATGCTATGCACCACGTCGACGCCCTCGACAGCAAAATCCTCGTCGCGGGTAAGCACGATATTGCGACGGTTCTTGAGTGGACGCCCACCGGGAAAACTCAGCAGCGTCTTGCGCCCCATGATGACCGGGCAGCCCTTGGTGCAGGCCACAAAATGGCGCATGTCGGCGCGATTGGACACCACCATGTCGCCCTCGCACCCAATGCCCCAATCGTCACACACGGCAACGATAGCAGATAGCTTACACGTCATGAGCACCACCTACACCGCAATGGGAATGTTCTTGACCTGCGGGCCGTGCTCATAGCCCTCCACGATCAGGTCGTCGGTCGTAAACGCATAGAAATCGTGCACGTCGGGGTTAAGCGTTACCTTAGGCGCCGCAAACTGCGGACGCTCGATAAGCTCGCGGACGATATCGACATGACGGTCGTAGATATGGGCGTCGGCGATCACATGCAGCAGCTCGCCGGGAATCATATCGACCGACTGCGCGACCATCATCAGCAAAATGGCGTACTGGCACACGTTCCAGTTGTTCGCGGCCAAAATGTCCTGGCTGCGCTGGTTGAGAATCATGTTGAGTGTAGGCTTATCGTCCTGCGGGCGCTGCGTGACGTTATAGGTCACGCTGTACGCGCACGGGTACAGGTGCATCTCGGACAGGTCGCTAAACACATAGGTGTTCGTCATAATGCGGCGGCTGTACGGCGTGTGCTTAAGGTCGTACAGCACACGGTCCATCTGGTCGAAATCGCCCTCGGGATAATGGCTCTTCTGGCCAATCTGGTACCCGTAGGCCTTGCCGATAGAGCCGGTCTCGTCAGCCCACTCATCCCAAATATGGCTGTTGAGGTCATGCACGTTATTGGACTTCTTCTGATATATCCACAGGATCTCGTCCATGGCAGATTTGAGGGCCGTGCGGCGCAGGGTGAGCGCAGGGAACTCCTCGCGCAGGTCGTAGCGCGCCGTAACGCCAAAGTTTTTAATGGTATAGGCAGGGGTGCCGTCCTCCCACACCGGACGGACCTTTTGGCCCTCGGTGGTGGTGCCATGGTCCAGAATGTCGCGGCACATGGCTACAAACTGTTGATCAGCCTTGCTCATTGACCCTCCTGTCAGTCGTCTATAAGCGATTTTTATTGTAGCCTAGGCGCACGCGGCCCCACAGCCCAAACATAACCCCTCATTTTCTGACATATGCCAGGAATTACTTGCGCAAATCCGCACGTTCGCTATTCTATTGTTGACATATGTCAGATTTGGAGAGTGCATGGCAGGAAGACGAGAAAAATTACGCCGCGTTGGGATCATCCCCGAATATCGCGGCTTTACCCCCGACGGCCTTGCCAGTGGAGACGCCATCGACATGACGATCGACGAACTCGAGGTGCTGCGCCTGTGCGACCTGGAAGGCCTTAACCAAGAGGCAGTCGCACAGCAGATGGGCATCGCGCGCGCCACGGTGGCGGCTATTTGCAGCCGAGCGCATCGTAAGGTGGCAAACGCGCTGGTCAACGGGCGAGCGCTCAGTATCGAGGGCGGCAATATCGCATACTCCCCCATCACCACGACAACGGCCGCATGGCCAGCAAAGGAGGTCGGCACCATGAGGGTGGCAACGACGTACGACAACGGCAACATCTTTATGCACTTTGGCCGCAGCGAACAGTTCAAGATCTACGACATCCAGGATGGCAAGGTGCTCAACGAGCAGGTCGTAGGCACCGGCGGCACCGGTCACGGCGCATTGGTGGGCCTGCTTACCAACGGTGGCGTTGACACGCTCATCTGCGGCGGTATCGGCGGCGGCGCCA
>CALLSB010000080.1:0-27384 GCA_938014225.1 uncultured Collinsella sp.
ATACGCCTGAACGCTCACGACGAGCTTGCCCTTCAGGGACTGGATCAAAGGATCAACGGTCATGTTCGACTCAACCTTTCTCAAAACAGCCTTCTGAGACACCGCACCTTGACGTTCAAACCGTCGCTCGCGTACCGAAGTACGCTTCGCTCCTCTTTCACGTCAATCTGCGGCACCTCAGAAGGCACACTTGGTAGTTATGCTTACTTCAACGAGGCAAGAAGATGCTCGGCGGCACCGATGAGCGGAGCATCGCCCTCCAGAGAACCGATGAGGATCGGCGTGTCCTGAAGCGGATCGAGCGCCTGGCTGGCATAGCCCTCGTGCACCGAATCCTTCCACGTCTGCGAACGCCAATCGGGACCTTGGTGAATCACGCCGCCCGAAAGCACGATGACCTCAGGGTCCAGGATGTTAGCGAGCGAGCCCAAGCTGGCCCCCAGCGCAAAGCCGGCGTCATGGATGACCTCGGTCGCCTTTGCGTCGCCCGCACGGCACAGATCGTTCACATCGCGACCGACCGAAGGACGGCTGGGGTCGACGCGGCCAAAACGCTCATCGTACATTCGACCAATGGAAGTGCCCGAAGCAACCGACTCCAGATGGCCGGAACGCCCGCAGGCGCAGGGAATGCCGGCGGCAGCCGAGCACTCGATGTGGCCCATATGGCCGGCAGCACCATGGAAACCCTGCATCACGCGGCCGTTCTCGACATATGCGCCGCCGATGCCCGTACCGATGCCAAGACACAAGACGGAGAACTTGCCCTTGCCGACGCCCCAGTGGGCCTCGCCCAGAGCATGAGCCTGCACGTCGCCTACGACGGCAACGGGAAGACCGAGGTCCTCGCGCAGGCGCGGCCCCAACTGAACGCCGGACCAGCCGGGCATGATCTCGTTGGCATACGCGATGGCGCCCGTCTTGGGATCGACGACGCCGGCGGCACCGATGCCGACGCCAAGGACCTCGACATCGGGATTCGCCTCGAGAGCAGCCTTGATGGACGCCTCGATACGCTGGAAGACGGCCTCGCCGCCCTCTTGGGCCTCAGTGGGAACCTCGGCCTCAAAAACGGGATGAGGCACGCTGCCGTCAGCCGGGTACTCCATGATGGCAGTCGCGATCTTAGTTCCGCCGATATCGACAGAGCAGACGTACTTGTTCTCCATGTCGCTCTCCTTAGGAGATAAAAAACAACTACAGGAAATGCGCCGTCAGGCTAGCCGTCACAGCGCGGTAAAGGTTTTCCAGGTGCCCGAGATCGCCGAGAAACCGTGTGACCATTGACCTAATGGGTCATGGCCGCACGGTTGAACGGCGAGGTCGAGTGCCCGGGGAAGCTTTACAGGAGACCGTTGTCCTGGAGGACCTTCTTAATCGCCTCGACGTTCTCGCCGGTCATGGCCTTCACCGGGCGCGGCATGGTCGGGCTGTCGAAGATACCCATGAGGTTCATAGCGGTCTTGAAGGCGCCGACGCCACCGGCATAGCCCTGGACGCCCGAGGTGACATCCCAGATGTGCGAAATCTCATTGAGGCGATCCTGCTCGGCCTTGACGGTAGCCCAGTCACCAGCCTGAGCGGCCTTCCACTGACGCACGTAGCCCTCGGGCTCAACGTTGGCGAGACCCGGGACGGAACCGTCGGCGCCACCGAGGTAGGCGCCGTCGACAACAACCTCGTGGCCGGTGAGAATGCTCATCGGATGGCCGTTCTTTTCGTTCTCCTGAACGAGGTAGCGGAACGAGATGTCATCACCCGAGGAATCCTTGACGCCGGCCAGAACGCCCTCGGCGCCGAGCTTGGCAAGGAGCTTCCAGGGGAGCTTGGTGTGAACGCAGACGGGAATGTCATAGGCAAAGATGGGCAGGTCGAGCTCCTCGTGCAGGATGCGGAAGTGCTCCTCGACCTCGGTCATGCCCTGCAGGGCATAGAACGGGCAGGTGGCGACGAGGGCATCGGCGCCCAGCTCCTGGGCGACCTTGCCGTGCTCGATCATGCGCTCGGTCTCGGTATCGATGATGCCGACCAGAACAGGCACACGGTGGTCGACGATGCGAACGGCCTCGGCGATAATCTGGCGACGGCGCTCGTCGGTGGAGAAGACGACCTCGCCCGAGGATCCCAAGAAGAACAGGCCATCGACGCCGGCATCGATCATGCGGTTGATGCTGCGCTCAAAGGAGGCAACGTCGAGCTGGTGATCTTCGGTATCGGGAACAACGACGGGAGGGATAACGCCGGTGAATTTCTGAGTTGCCACAAGAATCTCCTTAGCTGTCTGGCGGGCGACCCTATGCCACCCACTCTTGTTGGCAGTGTCCAGGCCGTCTAGGCCAAAGAACACGAGTAGAACGTTTGGTTAAAAAAGTCGACGACTTCGTTTTCGAACGCATTGATGCGCTCGTGAGCGTATTTTGCATAGATGATATGCCTCCGGTCACACTCAAGACCGTTGAATACGGCAAACTGGCCCTTGGGATCGCTCACGGTATCCATAAGCGATGTGCCCATGAGCACCGATCCGCGCACCCGAGACGACAGCGTCTCAAGGCCGCCAGGAAGCGGATTGGCAACCGCCGTGCAGGCGAGGCCCCGCTCGTCCAGAGCAGAAACCGCCAGCGCGACTCCGCCGCCAAGGCCCTCGCCCCATGCAAAGATGCGGTCGGGGTCCATGCCATCAAGATTGCGCGCCACCTTCGCCAGCGCGCAACCCCAACGGACGCGCTCGACAAAAGCGGGCGAAGAAATCCCCCGCTGCAGGTCATCCGCACCAGCAACAGCGTCATCCAGCGCGAGGACGGCATACCCCATGGCGGCAAATCTCGTCATGTGATGCCAGCCGCGCACAGGCCGATCGATGTCGTGGAACATCAGGCACAACGGCACGCGCTCAGATACTCGGGCACGACCGACAGGCTCGATCAAACGAGCGTGAATCGCATCGTCACCGAGCTCAAAGGAGACCTCCGAGTAACGGGCGCAGGGGTTAACAAAGTCAATCGCCGTAATGGCCAGGCCTTGAATCTCAAGATTCGAAGCGCATGTCTCTAAATCAGAAACATCTGCTTGGACATCACCGCGCCAGTCCCGATATTCTGCGAGCCTTGACGAAACCGTTCCAGGAATTCCCACGAGCCCGGGGACAATCAGCTCGTCAACATTGCTCTCGCACTTAGACATGAGCCTCCCCTCCCTTGCAGAAAAACGGAATGATCAAATCGTCAAAATCCTGAATCTCCTCGTGGCCAAAGCCTTCAAAGAACTCATGACGCTTTTCGCAGGTCAGGTTGTTGTAGACCGCAAACTGCGTCGCTGGCGGACAGACGATATCGGCTGTGCCGGTGCCAAACAGCACGGGGCATTTGACCATAGGGGCAAAGTTCTTGGAATCGAAGTACGCCAGCTTGGCATAGGCTTCGTCAATACGAGTCGAGTCCTCGTCAAACCAGCGAGACCAATAGCGCAGGCCCTCGTAGGCAATGTCGTCGGCATCCAAATCCCAGACCAGGCGGAAATCTGACAGGAAGGGATAGAGGATGGCGGCACGATTGATAAGCTCGCTGTTAAGCGCACAGGTCGCAATGCCCAAACCGCCGCCCTGCGACGCGCCGTTCACAAACACACGCGCAAGATCGATGCCCTCGAGCTCGCGAACGATGCGGCACAGGATGCGAATATCTTGGTGCAAGCGGACATAGTAGAGGTTGGCCGGGTCGCCGTCGATACCGGCGACGATATGACCGGCAACCGTTGTGCCCTCAAATCCACCAATGTCCTCGGAGGGACCTCCTTGGCCGGGGCAGTCGAGGGCGATGAGTGCCATGCCCATGCCCGCAAACGACGCCTGCTCAAACCAGCTGCGGCTTGCACCCGGATACCCATGGAACTGAAGTACCAATGGCACGGGCTTGTCCGAGACAGGTTTAAGGTATTTGGCATGCAGGCGCGCGCCACACATGCCGGTATACCAGAGGTCGAAAAGCTGGCAGGTCGCGGCATCGGCGACCGATGCCGTCTCGATCGCATAGTCAAGCCCGACGGCGTCGGCCTCGGCCATGCGATCCTTCCAAAAGAGATCGAAATCTGATGGACGGGGCATGGCGCCTCGGTATTCACCAAATTGATGTTGTAGCTCCTGAGCACTTGGCATGGCTCGTGAACCCAACCTTTCGAAATCGCAACGGAGGTGCGCCCGGCAAGGGAACCGGGCGCACGGGAGGGAAAGCGAGGCTACTCGCCGAGCTTGGGATGCAGCAGCGACGGCGCAGCGCCGAGCAGCATCTTGGTGTAGGGGTCCTGGGGGTGCTGGAAGACCTGCTTGGCCTCGCCCTGCTCGACGATCCTGCCGCCATTCATAACGATGATGTCGTCAGAGATATAGCGGACCGTCTGGATGTCATGGCTGATGAACACCATGGCCAGGCCGAGCTCCTTCTTAAGGTCGGTCAACAGGTTCAGAATCTGTGCGCGGACCGAAACGTCCAGAGCCGAGGTGGGCTCGTCGGCGATGATGGCATCGGGGTTCAGCGACAGGGCACGGGCAATTGCGACGCGCTGACGCTGGCCGCCCGAAAGCTGACCGGGAAGAACCTCGGCGGCGGAGCTGGGCAGACCGGTGAGCTCCAGGAGCTCCTTGACGCGCTTCTCCTGCTCGGCCTCGGTACCCAGGTTGTGGACGCGCATGGGGTCGAGCAGCTGCTCGCGAACGACCATGCGGGGATTGAGCGCCGTGGCCGGGTTCTGGAACACGACCGAGATGACGCGACCCATGTGGCGACGGTCCTCGGCGGTACGTTTGGTAACGTCCTTGCCCTTAAAGTAGACCTTGCCGCTCGTGGGGGCCTGCAGGCCGCACATGACGTTGGCGGTGGTGGACTTACCGCAACCGGACTCGCCGACGATGCCGATCGTCTGACCGGGCATGAGCTTAATCGTTACACCCTGGACGGCGTGAACCAGGTTGGGGTGCAGAATCGAGCCGGTACGGGTCCTAAAGGTGACGTGGACGTCATCAAGGAAGATGATCGGCTCGACGCCGTTGACTGCGGTCTCGCTCATCTACATCACCTCCGCGTGAGGGGTCAAACCATTTGCCTTGAGCACCTCGTCGGGGAGCTCGGAATAGAAGTGCTCGGTGCCGGGCACGCGCTTGAAGACCGGACGGGTGTCCAGGCCAATACGCGGATGGCTCGAGCGGGGTGCGAAGCGATCGCCCTTGGGGAAATCGCGCGGGCTGGGAACGGCGCCGGGGACCTGGTGCAGACGGCCCGAGCCGCTCTCGATGGACAGAACGGAGCCCAGAAGACCGCGGGTGTACTCGTGGATCGGGTTGGTGAGCAGCTCCTTGGTGGGTGCCTGCTCGATAACCTGACCGGCGTACATAACCGTAATGTTGTGGGCGACCTCGGCGACCAGAGCCAGGTCATGCGAAACGAAGATCATGGCAAAGCCGAGCTTAGCCTGAAGATCGTTGAGCAGCTTGATGACCTGTTTCTGGACGGTAACGTCCAGAGCGGTCGTGGGCTCGTCGCAGATGACCAGCTTGGGGTCGCGGGTAAGGGCCATAGCGATCAGGACACGCTGACGCTGGCCGCCGGAAAGCTCGTGCGGATAGCTCTCGAGCGTGCGCTTGGGATCGAGGCCGACGAGCTCCAGGAGCTCCTCGGCGCTGCGGGTTCCGCCGCGCTTGGTGAGCTGCTTCATCTGGGCAGAGATGAGCATAGAGGGGTTGAGCGAGGACAGGGCGTCCTGATAGACCATGGCGATATCGGTACCGCGCAGGCCGAACCACTCCTTCTTGCTCATCTTGAGCAGGTCACGGCCCTCCCAGAGGACCTCGCCGGAAAGGTGCTCGTCATCGTCGGTCAGGCCCATGATGGCCAGCGTGGTGATGGACTTACCGCAACCGGACTCGCCCACCAGGCCCATGGTCTGACCAGGACGAACGTCAAAGTTGACATGGTCGACGACGTTGATATCACCGTGATGCTCAAACTGGATGCAGAAGTCACGGACCGAGAGAATCGGCTCAACGGACTCGTCGGGCACGTGGCGATCGTCACGCTTGAGCTCGACATCGCGCAGGGCGCCAAGGCGAGCGGAGAGGGACTGGGCCTGCTCCTTGTAGGCGCGAACGGGGTCGGAGACCAGCAGGTCGGCCTCGCGACGCTTGGAGGAATCGGTAGGATCCAGGGCGGCGGAGGGAGCAGCGGCCATGGCGTCGGTAATGCCCTCGGAGAGGATGTTGAGCGCCAGGCAGGTGATCATGATGGCCAGGCCCGGGAACAGCGCCTGCCACCAACGGCCGGCGAGCACGCCGCCGCGGGCGTCGGCGAGGATGTTGCCCCAGGTAGCGGTGGGCTCCTGGATACCAGCGCCGATGAAGGTCAGCGAGGCCTCGAAGATGATGGCGTCGGCGACCAGGGTAACGGTGAAGACCATGATCGGGGCGATGCAGTTACGCAGAACATGCTTGATCAAAATCCACGGAGCCTTGGCGCCGGAAACGATGACCGCGCGGACATAGTCCTCGCCGTACTCGGACACGATGTTGGCGCGCACGATACGGGCAATCTGCGGAGTGTACATAAAGCCGATGGCGAAGATGATCGACGGCACGGAGTTGCCCAGGATGGAGACGAAGACGGCCGCGAGGGCGATGCCCGGGATGGACATGATGATGTCCAGGATACGCATGATCGTCTCGGAAACGGCCTTGCGCGAAACCGCCGCGAGGGCGCCCACGACCGAGCCGCAGACCAGAGCCATGGCAGTGGCGCCAAAGCCGATAATCAGCGAGTAACGACCACCGTAGAGCATACGCGACAGAATGTCGCGACCCTTATCGTCGGTACCGAAGATAAATCCGTTGCCGGGAGCCTGGCGAGCCGTAAAGATCTCGACCGGGCTATAGGGGGCAAGCAAGGGCGCAAGAATCGCAGTCAGGGCGACCAGCACCAGCACGACGGCGGCAATCTTAGAAGACAGCGTCATCTTCTTCCAGCCACCGAGCTTGAGCCCCTTGGAGGCAGCCTTCTCGAGCTGCTCGGTTTGCTTCTCTCGAATCTTTACCATAATCTACACCGTCCTGATGCGCGGGTTGATGAGCAGGTAGAGCATGTCAACCACGATGTTGATGATGATGAAGGCAAGAGCAACGACGATAACGACGCCCTGAACCAGGTTCGCCTCGTTGCCCTGAACGCCCTGCAGAATCGCGGTGCCCATGCCGGGGAGGTTGAAGATAACCTCGATGACGACGGCGCCGCCCATGAGGTAACCGATCTTAAGACCGAGGGTGGTGACCGGGGTGATCAGCGCATTGCGAAGAACGTTGATGCCGACGACGACCTTCTCGGGAACGCCGGCGCCGCGAGCCATACGGACATAATCCTTGTCGAGCTCCTCGACCATGGCGGTACGCACGATACGAGTCATCTGGCCCGTCAGCGGAAATGCCAAGGCGATAGCGGGCATGATCATACGTCCCAGATAGCCAACCGGATTCGTGGTGAAGTGAGGCAGAGCACCCGATGCCGGGAGCACCTTAAGGTAGGAAGAGAACAGCAGGATCAACAGAACGGCAAGCCAGAACGACGGGGTTGCCAAGCCGGCGATGGAAAAGACGCGGATCACTTGGTCCGGCCATTTGTCGCGATACAGTGCCGCGATGACGCCGAGCAAAAACGAAACGACCGCACCGATGGCAAGACCGATAAAGGTCAGCTGCATCGTGACGGGCAGGGCCGTGGAGATGCGCTTGGCAACGGAGTTGCGAGCAGCACCATAGGTGCCCATGTCGCCATGGATCAAATCGCCCATATAGCGCACGTAGCGCACGGGCCAGGGGTCGTCCAGACCATACTTCTCATGGTACTCGGCAACCGCCTCGGGCGAGGCGCCGTCACCCAACGCCGTGTAGGCGGGGTCGGTCTTGGAGAACGACATAAGGAAGAACACCAGGACGGTGACGCCCAATGCCATGATCGGCAGCGCCACAAGACGCCTTCCAATCAAACGTAGCAAGTTGTTCACGTTCTCTCCCCTTTCTTTTGTCGGTAGGACCAACTGGTATATGAGTACGGATACTCATTACAAGACCCGAGCGACATCGTTGCCGCCCGGGTCTTTGTTTCAACTATGAGGATACGGTCACAACGACCGACATCCTGCATACAGACTCAAGCGAGTCTTACGCCTTGACGGTCGCAACGCCCCTGAAGGACATGCTCGTCGTGCCGATGCCCTTGAAGCCATCGAGGGCCTCGCCGTTGGGCGCAGTGGACGGATCGTCCCAGGAAGCGGAGACGGTCTTGACGTGGACAACGGGGTACAGAACGGCGTTGTCGGCAATGATGTCGAAGCACTCGTTCCACTTCTTCTGCTGCTCGTCGCCCTCGGCGGCAAGAGCCTCGTCCATGAGACTGTGGAGTTTCTGCCACTCAGCGGACTCCTTCCACGGGCAACGGGTCTGCATCCAGACGTTGTCACCGTACCACCAGTTGAGCAGCAGGTCGGGGTCGGCGCCGAAGCAGGAAGGATCGCCAGGGGCAAGGAGGATATCGTAGGCCTCGCCGCCGTCGATGGCAGCGTAGGTGGCCGGCGAGGTATCGGTCTGGATGGTCACATCGAAGCCGAGAGCGTCGAGGTCGTTCTTGACCTGGGCGGCCATGCCCTTAATCTGCTCGTTGTCGGTGGTGCGCAGGGTGATGGCACCCGGGGTGATGCCAGACTCCTCGATGAGCTTCTTAGCCTTCTTGGCGTCGGTCTTGTACACCGTGGAAGCCTCATGATAGTTGGTGAAGCTCTTGGGCAGGTAGCAGCTGGCAGCGGTGGCAAGGCCGGCGAAGGTGTTGCTGACCATCTTCTCGGTGTCGAGCGCATACATGACGGCCTGACGGACCTTGACGTTGTTCCAAGGCTCCTTGGCGACGTTGAACATGATGAAGCGGGTGCCGAAACCCTGAACGTTATCGATCTTGCAGCCGGCGCTCTCGAGCTGGTCGACGGCGTCAGCGGTAACGAGCTCCATAACGAGCGTGGAGCCCTCCTGCTGAGCGGTAACGCGAGCGGTGGGGTCGGTCAGGATGCTGTACTGGATCTTCTTATCCTCGGCAGCATACTCACCGTTGTACTCGGGGTTGGGAACCAGGGTGATCTCGGTATCGGAAATAGAGTCGTACATCCAGGGGCCGGAGCCAATCGGCTGCTTGGCGCGATCCTCCTCGGTCTGGGTGGCCGGGGTAACGCGGACGATGGCCAGACGATCCTTGAGCAGGGAGAAGTTGGGGACCTTGGTCTTGACCGTCACGGTGCTGGCGTCCTTGGCCTCGATGGACTCGAAGGGCTGGAAGAACGGAGCGTAGGTAGCGGAAGCGGCGCAAGCGGTGTAGGAGGCAACGACATCGTCAGCGGTGACCTCGGTGCCATCGGAGAACTTGGCGCCCTTGCGGATGGTGACCTCGAAAGTGGTGTCGTCCACAGACTTGGGATCGTCGGTGGCGAGCTCGTTGAAGGTGCTGTAGTCGTGGTAATCGATGCCGTAGAGGCCCTCGACGACGTGCCAGTTAGCACCCAGGCCCACAGCGGAGCCGGTGCTGGCGGGATCGAAGCTGGACGGAGCGTAAGCGGAACCAGCGGTGATCACGCCGCCGCCACGGTTGGCGGAATCGGTGGAACCGGAAGCGGAACCCTCGTCGCTAGAGCTGCCACCGCAGCCGGTGAGACCAAGCCCTGCGACAGCAGCGACGCTGCCGGTGAGGCCGAGGAACGAACGCCTGGACATACCCTTGTTGATGATGGCCATGTCTTCTCCTATCAATAGAGAATCTTACTCGGGAGCACCTAGACTTGCCCCCGCGCAACTTGCGGACGATATATACCTTACCTACCGACGAACCCAACTGAGGTGCCGCGCTCGGCGACCGATACATACATACGCTTGAACGGTATTTACTACCGTTCACCGAATTCATTGACAAATGATTCGCCAGACAGTATGTATCGGCGAGGTGAGATATCAGTCTTCGTCAACCCGCAGGATAGCAGGGTTTTCGCTTGGGTTAGTCAAACGTTTTAGCGTTAATAAAACCCGAAACCAGCAGGCAATCATGGCGAAATAAATGGTTGAAAATCGCGCAATCATGTATATCAGTTGTTTAGGCTCGTGTTTAGCTATCGGAATGGCCAGCCGCCGCCTCGGCGCGCTCGGCATTCCATGCAACGAGCGCCTCGTGGACCGCCTTGGCAACATCGGCAGGTATGCCGCGAACTTCCGCGATCTCTTGCTCGCTCGCCGCGCGCAAACGCTTCATCGAGCCAAAATGGCGCATAAGGGCACGTTTTCTGGTGGGTCCCACGCCCGGAACGTCATCGAGTACCGAAACCGTCATGGCTTTATCGCGCAACTCACGGTGGAACGTGATGGCAAATCGGTGGGACTCATCGCGTACCTGTTTAATTAGATAGAGCGAAGCAGACCCGGTCGGCAGCACGACAGGAGTCTCGTCCCAAGGCACAAAAACTTCCTCGTCGGCCTTCGCCAAGCCACAAACTGGTATATCGAGCCCAAGAGCCTCAAGTTGCTTGATCGCAGCGGTCAATTGCGGCTTACCGCCATCGACAACGAGCAAATCGGGGCGCGAGCCAAAGCGCTCGTCGGCCATGCGCTCGGGAGCATAGCGTCGTCCCAAAACCTCGGACATCGACACGAAGTCGTTTGCCTCGTCCAATTCGGCCTGAATTTTAAAACGACGGTACTGGCTCTTGTCGGCGCGCCCGTTGGTAAACACCACCATCGAGGCGACCGTAAAGGTGCCATGCAGTGTAGAGATATCGAAGCACTCGATACGCAACGGCGGCGATGGCAGCGCCAACGCACTTTCGAGCTCCAGGAGCGCTTGATTGGTGCGGTCGTCAGCGTACCCCGTTCGCATCATGTAGCGCATGAGGGCATGGCGCGCATTTTTGGATGCCATATCGAGCAGACGGTGCTTTTCGCCACGCTGCGGCCTATGGAGATGGCAGGAACGCTCACGCTTGCCCGCAAGCCACTCCCCCAGCGCCTCCGCATCCTCAAGCTCGACGGAAAGGTTGACCTCAGCTGGAATATCAGCCGTCTCGTCGTAATAGCGCTTAAGAAAGCCCGACTGGAGCTCTTCCTCGTCAACATCAAGACCCTTGTCGAGAATGAACTCGCAGGTGCGAACTGTTCGGCCCTCGCGAACGACGAAGACGCAAGCGGCGGAGATGGTCTCCTCGCGATAGAACCCGATGACATCGATATCGACACTGGAGGGAAAAACGACTTGCTGACGGTCGTCCAGACCCCTGATGACCTCCAAACGACGTTTGACGCGTGCCGCGCGCTCAAAGTCGAGCGCCTCGGCGGCATCCGTCATCTCGGAGGTCAGCTCATCGACGACATCCTTGCGATGGCCCGACAAAAAGCGCTCGACACGCTTGACGTTCTTGGCATAGTCTGCCGGGGAAATCGCGCCGACACACGCACCCGGGCCGCGCCCGACATGGTAGTCGAAGCAGGGACGCCCGTTTTGTGCGCAAATCATATTGACGATGTCTTCCTCGCCCTTGTGGGACTCGACGATACGACGACAACGACGCCACTCCGCACAAGAAGCCGAGCAGATCGGGATCACCTTGCGCAGCGTGTCAATGGTCTCACGCGCCGCGCGGCTATCGGTATAGGGACCAAAATAACGCGTTCCCGGCTTATGACGCTCGCGCGTGTATTTGATAGCGGGATACAGGTCGCCCTTTGTAATGGCGATAAAGGGGTAGCTCTTGTCATCCTTGAGGTCGACGTTAAAGTACGGATGGTACTGGCCGATCAGGTTGCGCTCGAGTACAAGCGCCTCATGCTCGGTTTCGACAACGATGTAGTCAAAGCTCGCAACCAATTGCATCATGAGCGGTATTTTTTGGCGCTCATCCTGCAGCGTCACGTACTGGCGCATACGGGAACGCAGGTTTTTCGCCTTGCCAACGTAGATGACATCGCCCTTGGCATCTTTCCAAAGGTAACATCCGGGCTGCGTGGGAACGCGCGAAACCTGCTCGGCGAGTGTTGGAATGTTGTCGTGACCGGCCACACGCACCTACTTGCGACGAAGCAGCGCCGAGACCTCGGGCATCTTAAGAACGACGGCAAGGCCAAAGGTAACAGCAAGCGAGACGACACCCGCAACGCAAACATAGCCAAGAGTAATCAGAATCGAGCCGCCAAGTACCCCGACAAAGTGTTCAAGCGCCCACATGACGCCGGCGCCTGCGGCAGCCCCTAGGCCGCCGAGCAAAAGGCCAAAGAAACCGCCATGCAGGATAGATTTGACCTGAAGGCCACGCAGGCGACGACGCAGCCACCACAGCGAACAGCCGACCAAGATCACGTAGTCGACAACATACGAAAGCGCGATTGCCGGCATACCGAAGCCCAGCACAACGCCAAACAGCAGAACCGAGCCAGCCTGGCCGATGGCGGAATACAGGCAATAGCGGCTATAGGGCTTCATGTCGAGCAAGGCAGAGAAGCTCTTCTGCATCAACACGACCACGCCGTAGAGCGGCAGCGAGAGCGCCAGGTAGACAAGGTACTCGGACACCAGCGCCACGCCGGATTCATCGAACTTGCCGGCACAGTAAATCATGTTGAGCGGACGTGCGAAGACAATCAGGTACAGTGCGAACGGAATCAGGAAGAACAGCATCTGGGCGACGCCACGCGAAATGCCCGTGCGAACGCTGTCGTAATCCTTCTCCTGTGCGTCATGAGAGAGCTCGGTATAGAGCGCCGTCGAAAGCGAGGCGGCAATCAGCGCGTAGGGCAGCGTGTACCACAGGCGCGCATAGGCGATGACGGAAGGACCCGTCTCGGGCTGGACCACCAGCGCGGCAGCGTTGGTGATAGAAGTCGAGACAAACATGCACACCGTGGCGAGCAGCGTCGGGATACCGAGCGCAATCGTCTGGCGCAGCGCGGGGTCCTTAAAGTCGATATGGATATGGGGATGCACGCCGTGCTTGCCAAGCGCGGGAATCTGACATGCCATCTGAACAAAGACACCGAGGGTCGTACCGGCCGCAATCAAGATGATGCCGGCACGTTCGCCAAACTGTGCGGACACGGGCGCAAAACCCATAAAGCTCGCAATGACGATCACATTGTTGAGGACCGGGGCAAACGTCGACCAGAAGTAGTCGCGGTGTGCGTTGAGAACGCCCGAGAACACCGAGCCCAAACCATAAAAGAGAATCTGGATGGCAAAGAAACGGAACATGAACGCAGCGGTATCCATGCTGCCGCCGTCACCCGAAAGGAACGATTGCGTCCAGATAAAGCCCGGGGCGAACACGGTCCCCAGCAACGAAATGCCACCCAGCACCAAAAGCAGAATGCCAAGCAGGTTGCCCACGTACTCGTTCGAGGCCTCGCGACCCTGCTCACGCCTCACGCCCATGTACACGGGCAAAAACGCCGTCACGAGCATGCCACCCATCACGAGTTCGTAGAGCATATTGGGCAGGTTGTTGGCGACCTGATAGGAGGACGAGAGTAGCGACATGCCGATAGCGGCCGCCATTGCCCACGTGCGGATAAAACCGGTGACGCGAGACACGATGGTCAGGATGGTCATAAGCCCGGCGGAACGACCAACCGTGGAGTAGTCCGACGAGCCCATGTCGTCAGTGTCATCTCGCGACGAAGAAGCTTCGGATGAGGGTGTCTGAGGCGCAGATTCTTTTGCAAAATGAGCTCCGCGCTTCAATTCTTCCTGCGGCATCGCTCAGTCCTCTCTCGTAATCGCGGCAACCGTCGCCCCGCAAAATGCAATTAAATCATCGGGTGCAAGCTCGAGCTGATAACCACGCTTGCCTCCCGAAATAAAAATGGTATCCCAAAGGACACATGTCTCATCAATGAGCGTCCGGTAGCGTTTTTTCATACCGACCGGGCTGCAGCCGCCGCGAACGTAGCCAGTCGCCGCAAGCAAATCCTTCACATGCATCATGGCCAAGGACTTCTCCCCCGCGGCACGCGCGGCGGACTTTAGATCGAGCTCGTCGGCAACAGGGATACAGCACACGACATAGTCGTTGGACGGTGTCACGCAGACCAAAGTCTTAAATCCTTGACCGGGCTCCTCGCCAAGCTGCTCCGAAATCGCGACCCCCAGGCCCACCGACTCATCACCATCGTCTTCGTACGTATGTAGAACATAGGAAATGCCGGCACTTTCCAGCTCGCGCATCGCATTGGTTTTTGGCGTCTTTACAGCCTTTGCCATGACATATCCTTTCTCTCGCATTCGGACGCAAGGATTAAGTATATGTCCAATTCGGCTGCATACGTCACTTCGGCACAGCAAGCGCCATCGAATCACAAGGAGTCGATGGCGCCCATAAACTGAATCGCCTATTTATTGAGCATCAAGTTGAGCCTGACGCTCCCGGTCACGCCTGAGCAACGGCGCCAAAAACTTGCCCGTATAACTCTGCGGACAGTCCGCAACCTGCTCCGGAGTGCCCGAAACCACGACGGTTCCGCCGCCGTTACCGCCCTCGGGACCCATATCGATCAGGCGGTCGGCAACCTTGATGACATCAAGGTTGTGCTCAATCACCAGCACCGTGTTGCCCGCATCGACCAAGCGCTGCAGCACATCGAGCAGCTGGCGGACGTCCTCAAAATGAAGACCGGTCGTCGGCTCGTCCAAAATATAGAACGTCTTGCCCGTCTGGCGTCGATGAAGCTCCTTGGCGAGCTTCACACGCTGCGCCTCGCCGCCCGAGAGCGTCGTGGCGGGCTGGCCCAGGCTCACGTAGCCTAAGCCTACATCGTACAGCGTCTGGAGCTTGCGCTTAATCTGCGGGATATTCCCAAAGAAGGCCAGCGCCTCGGTGACGCTCATGTCGAGCACGTCCGAGATGGTCTTGCCACGGTAGGTGACCTCGAGTGTCTCGCGGTTGTAGCGTTTACCGCCGCAAACTTCGCAGGGAACGTAGATATCGGGAAGGAAGTGCATCTCGATCTTGATCTGCCCGTCGCCCTTGCACGCCTCGCAGCGCCCGCCACTCACATTAAAGGAGAAACGACCCGGCGAGTAGCCGCGCGCCTTCGACTCCGGCGTACTCGCAAACAGCGCGCGAAGATCATCCCACAGGCCGATATAGGTAGCAGGGTTGGAACGCGGCGTGCGGCCAATCGGCGACTGGTCGATATCGATAACCTTATCGATACACTCGATGCCCTCGATTTTTTTATACGGACCCACAGGGCGCGTCGAACGGTGAATGACATTCGTAAGGGCAGGCGCAATGGTGTCGGTAACCAGGGAGCTCTTGCCCGATCCCGACACGCCGGTAACAACCGTAAGCGTACCAAACTCGATCTTGGCGGTAACGTTTTTGAGGTTGTTGGCTCGAGCGCCCGTAATTTTAAGGCAGCCGCGACCGGGCTTGCGCCGTTCATCAGGCACCCGAATCATTCGTTTGCCGGTCAGATAAGCGCCCGTCATCGACTCAGGACACGCCATGATATCAGCAGGCGTTCCCGCCGCGACTACGTGTCCGCCGTTGACACCGGCGCCGGGCCCCATGTCGATCACGTAGTCGGCGGCACGGATTGTATCCTCGTCGTGTTCGACAACGATAACGGTATTGCCGATATCGCGCAGGCGCTCGAGCGTCTTGATCAGGCGCTCGTTGTCACGCTGATGAAGACCGATCGAGGGCTCGTCCAGAATATAGAGCACGCCCATGAGACCCGCGCCGATCTGCGTTGCCAAGCGAATACGCTGTGCCTCGCCACCGGAAAGCGTCGCCGAGGCGCGATCGAGTGTCAGATAGTCGAGTCCAACATCGACCAGAAAACGCAGGCGCTCCAGAATTTCCTTGACGATACGGCCGCCGATAAACTGTTGGCGCTCGGTGAGTTCCAGGCCCTCAAAAAACTCGAGCGATTCACGGCACGACAGGCAACAAACTTCGTAAATGGACTTGCCGCCCACGGTGACGGCGAGCATCTCAGGGCGCAAACGAGCGCCGTGGCAGGTCGAGCACGGCTCCTCGCGAATGTACTTCTCCAGGCGCGCCTTGGTATTCTCGTTCGTCGTCTCGGTATAGCGTTCGTACAGGATGTTGCGAACGCCCGAAAACTTGGTATCCCACTGGCTGCGACGTCCGTCGAGCTTTTGGTAGTCGACCGAGATCTTCGTATCGCCCAGGCCATCCAAGAATGCACGACGCACGCGAGGGGGCAAGTCCTCCCACGGCGTATCGGCGCTCACCTTAAAGTGTTTGCAGACCGCAGCAAAAATCTGCGGATAGTAGTTCGAATTGCCAAACAGGCTACCAAAGACTCCGTCGGCAATGGACTTCGAGGGGTCCTCGATCAGCGCCTCGGCATCAACGGTTTTCTTAAAGCCCAGGCCGTCGCACTCAGGACATGCGCCATAGGGAGCGTTAAACGAAAAATCACGCGGCTGAAGATCGTCAATGGAGTGTCCATGCTCCGGGCACGCCAAGGCCAACGAATACTCCAGAAGCTCGCCCTCGGTCCCCTCGGGAGCATCACGATCGGGCAGCATGTACACGTTTACATTGCCGTGAGCCAGCGCGGTCGCCTGCTCAACAGACTCGGCGATACGGCCAAGAGAGTTCTCACGGATCACGATGCGATCGACCACGACCTCGATATCGTGCTTGAACTTCTTGTCCAGATCGATAGGGTCGTCAAGCGAGCGCACCTCGCCGTCGACACGCACGCGGCTAAAGCCCTCGGCGCGAAGGTCCTCAAACAGTTTGGTGTACTCGCCTTTTCGCCCGCGCACCACCGGTGCCAGCACAAACGCGCGGCGGCCCTCCCCCGCCGCCAAGACCTTGTCGGCAACCTGGTCGGTCGTCTGGCGCTCAATGACGCGGCCGCATTCGGGACAGTGCGGGGTGCCCACACGGGCGAACAGCAGGCGCAGATAGTCATAAATCTCGGTTACGGTGCCAACCGTCGAGCGAGGGTTTTTAGACGTCGTCTTTTGGTCGATCGACACCGCCGGCGAAAGGCCGTCGATTGAATCCAAGTCGGGTTTGTCCATCTGGCCCAAGAACTGGCGCGCATAGCTCGAAAGGCTCTCGACGTATCGACGCTGGCCCTCGGCATAGATAGTGTCAAATGCCAGCGAGCTCTTGCCCGAGCCAGAAAGACCGGTAATGACCACGAGTTGGTCACGCGGAATGGAAACATCGATATCGCGGAGGTTGTGCTCGCGAGCGCCGCGAATAACGATAGAAGAATCAGACATGGAAGCTCCTTGCCTCCTATTGCATCGAATCATACTGCCGATGAGTTTAGCGCACTCGACGCGCACAGATGTTCGTAATACAAGATTCGCAGACCTTTAGCTTTGCGTATCGGGCGCTTTGTTTCTCGAAATGCCGTGGAAAGGTTACAGTAATCTAATACTGAACTTAATTTGCCGTAACAGAGGAACGTCCATGACCGAAGATATCCCCCTTGAAATCACTTCGAGCGACATGGCCAATCTGCCCATATTCATCGCCGTCCTTATCGTGGCCATCGTCGTGGTGCGCGTATATTTTTCAATCAAACACAATGAAAAGCCGCCCATTGCCCGCGTCTTTTGGTGCGCGACGCTCCTCATCCCGCTCGGCATGGTAGCTGCATGGATTACGAATCAATTGCTCGTAAATGAGGACAATTCCCTATGGGTCCTTTCTTATTCGGCGCTCGGTGCTACCGCCGTCATACTTCTTGTCGAGCCCTTGGTTTCGGGACTTATCGACCAAACCGATCTTGCGACGGGAACGGTTGCCTGTATTTGCCGTGACATCCTTGTCATCGCCGCTGTTTCAGCGCTCTCGTTCGTTTCACTTGAAATTGCCTGTAACGAAACGTTCTATCGCATTCCCGCCAACTCATTCGGGTTTTCCGTCGGGCTGCTCGCGACGGTTCTGCTCTCCCTTTATTTGCTGGGACAGCGTCATGGAGGCGTCATGGCCCTCGTGCCCGTCGCCTGTTGCATCCTTGGCATTGCCGAGCACTTCGTCATAACGTTTAAAGGCGAGGCCATCCTGCCAAGCGATATCTTGGCCCTTGGCACCGCAATGGAAGTGAGCGAGGGATACGAGTTTACCTTTACCGCCGGAATCGTAACCTCTCTAGCCCTGCTGGAGATTTCCCTAGGGCTTCTTTCGCTTATCCGACCGAGAAAGCTCCGTACGCCCACCCATGTCTTCCCCGCAATCGCCGCTAACCTCTGCGCTTTTCTGCTAGTGACCGTTGTGGGGCTCTCGGGCTTTTCCAGCATCGACTTGGAGCAGGCGCTGAATTTTGGATTTGACCGTTGCCAGCCCATCACCACGTATGCGTCTCAGGGTTTTATCACTTCGTTCACCGAAATGGTCAACGAGTTGCCCATTGAGAAGCCCGAAGACTATACGCCCGATGAGGCGCAGAGCATCGAGCAGGAGCTCGCCGCCACCTACGACAGCACGTATGGCTCGAGCGAGCAGCGCGCGGCGGCCGTTGCCCAGTTCAATGAAATCAAGCCGACGATTGTTGCCGTCATGAATGAGAGTTTTAGCGACCTTTCGTGCTTTGAGCAGCTCCAGGCGGCCGGGTACACCGGCCCCGCATTCTACAACTCGCTTCCCGACACACTTGTTCGCGGCACCATGCTCGCTTCGGTCGCCGGTGGCGGAACGGCGAACTCCGAATTCGAATTTTTGACCGGAGCGACAACGGCCTTTGTCGGATTAGGCAAAATCCCCTATCAGCTATATCAGATGAATGGCGTCAACAGCCTGGCAAAGGACCTTAAGGAGCTTGGGTATACCGCTACCGCTATGCACCCGCAAAACCCCGTCAACTACCATCGAGATAAAATCTATCAGCAGCTGGGCTTTGGAGACTTTCTTTCAATCGGCGATTTCGAAGGTGCGCCCTGTTACCATGCCGGCGTATGCGACTACGCCACCTACGACAAGATACTCGACCTGCTTAGAACCGACGAAGCCCCGCAGTTCATCTTTGACGTCACGATGCAAAATCACGGCGGCTACGACTATGGCACCGTTCCCGCCGAGGAACTGACAAACTATTGGGTCGAGGGAGCCAGCGAGGGTGCCAATAGCGCGCTCAACACCTATCTTACCTGCATCAACGCATCCGACCGGGACCTCGAGTACTTTATCAACGAGCTCCGCAATATCGGCAGACCGGTTGTCCTTGTCTTTTTTGGCGACCATCAGCCGAGCGCCGCAACGACTCTCAACGACGAGCTGTACCCTCAGGAAGATACGGCAAGCCACGCTTTCCGTATCTATCAGTCGACATATTTCGTCTGGGCTAACTATGAAATCGCCGGCAATACCGAGCTCAACGTCTACGACACCGTCGGGGCAAACGAGGTTGCAGCCATTACCCTTAATAAGATCGGCGCCCCGCTCACCGACTATCAAAAGGCTCTGCTTGCAACAAGGTCAGATGTGCCCACCATCAATGTCGCCGGCTACCTTGGTGCCGACGGGCTGCGCTACGACTTGGAATCTGAAGACAGCCCATACGCCTCGACGATCGACAAGCTGCAGCGCATGCAATACCTCGAGTTCGCCAGCAAAGTTCAGTAAGCCCGCCCATTCGCTTGGACCCATCGTATTGCAAGCACGCTCGGCCCAAATGCATCGTAAATGACTCCCACTCGCAAACGAGGGTACAATGACGCTCGTGTCACATCACGGGGCCCCGGCCCCAACATATACAAAGGAGTCATACATGGGTTGCGAGCACGCACAGGCCGCCGGCGGACAAACGTCGCCGTCGCAATTTGAGGAGAATACGCTGTCCGAGGTCAAACGCGTCATCGCCGTGCTTTCCGGCAAGGGCGGTGTCGGCAAGTCGTTTGTCACCGGTGCCATCGCCACCGAGCTTGCCCGTCACGGCCACAAGGTCGGCGTCCTCGATGCCGACATCACCGGTCCCTCTATCCCCAAGATGTTCGGTATGAGCGGACGCCACGTCCATGCCCTTGGCAACCTCATGCTGCCTGAAATCTCCGAGCACGGCGTCAAGGTCATGAGCTCCAACCTTCTGCTCCAAAACGAGACCGACCCCGTCCTTTGGCGCGGTCCGGTCATCGCAGGCGCCATTAGGCAGTTCTGGAGCGAGACCTCATGGGGCCCCATCGACTACCTGCTGGTCGACATGCCTCCGGGAACAGGCGACGTCGCTCTCACCGTCTTCCAGTCACTGCCCGTCGACGGCATCGTCATCGTCACGAGCCCGCAGGATCTGGTCTCGATGATCGTCGCCAAGGCGGTCAACATGGCCGAGAAGATGAACGTCCCCATTCTGGGCATCGTCGAAAACATGAGCTATATTGAGTGCCCCGACTGCGGCAAGAAGATCGAGGTCTTTGGCAAGAGCAAGCTCCCCGAGGTCGCAGAACGCTATAACCTCGACATCTTGGGCACGCTTCCCATTAATCCGGCACTCGCCGAGGCCTGCGATAAGGGCGAGGTCGAGACCGCGCTGCCCGATGGCATGTTGCCCAAGGCAGTCTCTGCCGTCGAGGCCATTACCCCGCACGAGACCGACGAGGCCTAAGTGAACACGAGCGCCTTCTATGACGTCCTGGTAATCGGCGGCGGGGCTTCAGGCCTCGCCGCCGCCATTACGGCCGCACGTGCTGGCAAAAGCGTCTGCATCGTTGAGTGCGATGTCGCCTGCGGCCTTAAGCTCCTTGCGACCGGTAACGGCCGTTGCAACCTCTCCAACGAATCGATTGATCCTCAGCGGTATAACCACCCCGCATTCGTCGAATCTGTCATGGGGACCCAGCCCGAACAAGAGCTTATGGGTTTCTTCTCCTCGCTGGGCATCATGACAACCTCCGAGGAAGGCCGGCTGTACCCGCGCTCCCTTCGCGCCGAATCGGTGCGCGACGCGCTTCTCAACGTTTGCGACCGCCTAGGTATCACCTTAATCTGCGGAGCCAATATTGCCACGGCGCACAAAGATCCCGAAGGCTGGGCACTCCAAATAAACCGTCCAGCGCGGGCGCTAAAGGCAAAAAAGCACGACGACCGAAAATCGGAGCTCCGCTCGCTTCGGAAGGCACTCGCCGATGTCCCTCGCAAGAACGAAGCCCTGCAGGCACATGCCGTAATTATCGCCACGGGCGGCAACCCCACCGGTATCGCCGATACGTTTGGCCTCCCCCTCACCTCGCTGCGCCCCATCCTCTGCCCCGTATCGGCAACGGTCGTTGGCGATCGGGCGGCACTCAAGACGTTGGATGGTCTGCGCGTCCGCGCCCGCTTGACGCTCACCCGTAACCATAGTGAGCTCTGGCACGAAGACGGTGAAGTACTGTTTCGAGCCTTCGGCATCTCGGGCGTCGCTGTCTTCAACCTCTCCCGTCGTATCCAGCGCGGTGATACGATCCTGCTCGACGTTTTCCCCGACCTCTCCAAAGACGAGCTGCTCGATATGCTCAACCGGCGCGTTGAGCTGCTCGGCGGCTTTTCGCCCCGCGATCCCCGTTGGCTCGACGGTATGCTTGCCCCGCAACTCTCCCGCGTCGTCTGCACGGCGTTCGAACAGTGCCATCCAGGCTCCAACGATGTCATCCACCTGGTCTTGATCCTCAAGCACTTTAAGTTGCTCGTCGAAGGAACCGCCGAGGAGCGCTCGGCGCAGGTCACGCGTGGTGGCATATCTGTCGAGAGCATCTCAACACCCAGTCTACGCGCGCGCAGCGTTGTCGACCCCCCGCTTTACGTCTGCGGCGAAGCGCTCGACATCGACGCCGATTGCGGAGGCTTTAACCTTGCGTGGGCCTGGCTCTCGGGCATTCGCGCTGCAAGCAGCCTGTAGCCGCGCAGTCTATAATCAAAAACGCATTCGGGCCGTCTGGGATACCGGACGGCCTCTTTCTTGCCTCTAAGGAGACCTCGATGATCGAAATCACCCAAGTCAACGCGTCGCTCGATGAAGCCGGCGATGAAAATGCCTGCCTCATTGTTGGCAAGCGAGTCGCCAAGCGCGTCCTACGTTGCAAGGACTCCGAGATCAAGTCCATCGAGCTCCACCGCAAGTCAATCGACGCCCGCAAAAAACGAGACGTCCATTTTATCCTGAGCTTTCGTGTTGAGCTGACTAGTCCCCACCTCGAGCGAGAAGCGGTCGACAGCGTTGCCGAGCGTGACCGCTCGCGCGTACGCGCGATAGAAGACGATGGGTCTTCATTCCCCACCCCCGTCTCCGACGCACCTCAAGAACGCCCTGTCGTTGTCGGCGCCGGATGCGCCGGCCTTTTCGCTGCGCTTACGCTCGCCGAAGCAGGTCTTAAGCCCTTGCTCATCGAGCGCGGCGACCCGGCATTTCGCCGCTCGCATGCGATCGACCTCTTTCTAAAGGAGCGCATCCTCGACCCCGAGAGTAATATCCAGTTTGGTCTGGGCGGCGCGGGGACCTTCTCGGACGGCAAGCTCAATACGGGAACAAAAAATCCCGCCCATCGCCTTATCCTCGAAACCTTCGTCGAGGCGGGTGCGCCCCGCGATATTCTGTGGGATGCCAAGCCGCACATTGGCTCCGACATCCTTCCCACGGTTGTCACCGCTATATCCCAGCGCATCGAGCAGCTCGGAGGTGTCGTCCGTTATCGAACAAAGCTCGTCGACATTCACATCGACGCGTCTGGCGCCATTACCGGTATTGATGTCCAATCGTCCCAAGACGCCGCTTGCGAGCCAATCGAGACAAAGCACCTCATCCTCGCCTGCGGGCATTCTGCTCGCGATATTTTTGAGCTCCTTAAAGACCACAACGTGGCCCTCGCACAAAAGACCTTTGCCATGGGCGTTCGCATCGAGCATCCGCAGCGCGACATCGATCGAGCCCAATATGGAGCCTTGGCGGGACATCCAGCGCTCGGGGCGGCCCCTTACAAACTTGTTGCCCATCTTCCCAACGGCCGCAGCGTGTTCTCGTTTTGCATGTGCCCCGGCGGACAGGTTGTCGCCGCCTCTTCCGAGCAGGGCCACCTGTGCGTCAACGGCGCTAGCCTCAATGCCCGCGACGGACGCAACGCAAATGCCGCCTTGCTCGTTAACGTCACGCCTGAGGACCTTCCCAACGATGACCCGCTCGCCGGCATCGAGCTCCAGCGCGCCTGCGAGGCGGCCGCCTATCGCCTAGGCGGTTCCAACTGGAACGCACCGGCACAGCTCGTCGGAGATTTCCTCGCAGGACGCGCCAGCAAGGCGCCCGGAAAGGTAAAGCCAACCTATCCGCTCGGTGTGACCTGGACGGCAATTGACGAAGCCCTGCCGCAGCATATCGTCGAGTCGCTCCGCCTGGGACTTCCCCTACTCGGAAAAAAGCTACGAGGCTACGACCGCCCCGATGCCGTTCTTACCGGCGTGGAGACTCGTTCAAGCTCACCGGTTACCGTCACCCGAGACCGAACGTGCCATGCCGTGTCAACCCCGGGCCTCTACCCTTGCGGTGAGGGAGCTGGATATGCCGGCGGCATCATGAGCGCGGCCACCGACGGCATTCGTTGTGCCGAAGCCCTGATCGCAGACCTCTAGCGCACGAATTCCAGCACGCAAAAGACACAGGCCCCGAGCTCCACAGGGAACTCGGGGCCTGTTCGCTATTTCTTAAACCGTGCACCCTGGCGTTTTCTGCCCGATGCGAACGTGGAACCCTTGCGAGCCTGCGAACGTAAGCGCTCGATCGTCTCGTCCTCAGACGCACCCTCGAGCATCGCCCGAATCTGAACGACGGCATCGCGCAGGCGCGCCGCCTCCTCAAAGTCCATGCCGGCAGAAGCGTTGCGCATATCCTCTTCCATGGTTTCGACGATTCGCACAAGCTCGTCATGCGGCAGTTCTTCCAACTGCTCCGCAAGTGTCTGCTCGGGTGCCAACGTTTCCGGCACGCCTCCCTCGCCCGACTCATCGGGCGTATAGAATGCGCCATGGCCAAGGGAGTCGCCCTTCGAGCGCCCCTTGGAACCCACGGTTTTTTCGGCTTCGGCAATAAAACTTGAGATGTCGTTGATGGCTTTGCGCACCGTCTTGGGCACAATGCCATGCTCTTCGTTATATGCCATCTGAATCTCGCGGCGGCGCCGCGTCTCCTCGATGGCCTCTTTCATCGAATCGGTCACAACGTCCGCATACATGATGACTTCGCCATCGGCGTTACGGGCCGCACGGCCAATCGTCTGAATCAGCGAACGGCGGTTGCGCAAGAAGCCTTCCTTATCGGCATCGAGAATTGCCACCAGTGAGACCTCGGGGAGATCCAAGCCCTCGCGAAGCAGGTTGATGCCAACGAGGACATCGATCTTGCCCTCGCGCAGCGTTCGCAAGATCTCGACACGGTCCATTGTCGCCGTATCAGAGTGCATGTAATTGACCTTAATGCCCGCATCAAGCAGATGGTCGGTCAGGTCCTCGGCCATGCGCTTGGTCAACGTGGTCACCAGCACGCGCTCCTTGCGGGCAACGCGCTCGCGAATCTCGTCCTCAAGATCGTCAATCTGCCCACGAACCGGACGCACATCGATCTTGGGATCGAGCAGACCGGTCGGACGAATAATCTGCTCAACGTCGTTCTGGCTAACCCGCAGCTCATAGTCACCCGGTGTTGCCGAAACGTAGATGAACTGGGGAATCCTCGCCTCAAACTCATCGAAACGAAGCGGGCGGTTATCGAGCGCCGAGGGCAGGCGAAAACCGTGTTCCACCAGCGTCACCTTACGCGAGCGGTCACCTTCGTGCATACCGCGAATCTGCGGCACCGTCACATGGCTCTCATCGATGATGCAGAGCATATCCTTGGGAAAGTAATCGATTAGGGTAAACGGCGGCTCACCCGGCTTGCGACCGTCCAGATGACGCGAGTAGTTCTCGATGCCGTTGCAAAAGCCCATCGTCTCGAGCATCTCAAGATCATAATCGGTGCGCTGCTGCAGACGTTGCGCCTCGAGCAACTTGTCGGTCGCCTTGAGCTCCGCGACGCGCTTCTCGCACTCTTCGCTGATCGATTTCAGAGCCGCCTTGACCTTCGGCTTCTCGGTCACGTAGTGCGATGCCGGCCATACGGGGATGGCCTCGTACTCACGCAGCATTTCACCGGTGACCTCATCGATCTCGGCAATCAGCTCGACCTCGTCGCCAAAGAACTCAAACCGCAACGGATGCTCGGCATAAGGCGGATACACGTCGACAACATCGCCGCGCACGCGGAACGTGCCACGTGCCAGGTCATAGTCATTGCGATCATATTGAATGTCGATAAGTGCATGGATAAAGTCATCGCGCTCGAGCGGCACCTTCTTGTCGACGTTTGGAGCCAGACCCGCATAGTCCTCAGGAGAGCCAATGCCATAGATACACGAGACCGATGCGACAACGATCACATCGCGTCGAGAGAGCAGTGACGCGGTCGCCTGATGGCGCAGCATCTCGACCTCTTCGTTAATCGAGGAGTCTTTCTCGATATATGTATCGCTTTGCGGCACATACGCCTCGGGCTGATAGTAGTCGTAGTACGAGACGAAGTAGACCACAGCGTTGTTGGGAAAGAACTCTTTGAGCTCGCTCGCAAGCTGAGCGGCGAGCGTTTTATTCGGAGCCATGACCAGCGTCGGCTTTCCCAGGGCCTCAATAGTCTTTGCCATCGTGAAGGTCTTGCCCGAACCAGTCACGCCCAGCAAAACCTGATAGCGGTCTCCGTCCCTCACGCCCTGCACAAGCGACTCAATGGCCTTAGGCTGGGAACCGGCAGGCTCATAGGGAGACACGACCTTAAACGGCACGTCAGAGCCTTCAACGCCAAAGCGCTTAAGTTCACCACCAACGCGTTCTACTTCAAATTCCGCCATGGATACTCCTAACTCATATATCTGCAGTATACGCAGGCGGCAGGCATAGTCCTATACGAACCGATCGGGATAGAGAGTCTTGTAGCGAACCCAGGCATTATTGACACGAATCAGATACGCCTGCGTCTCGGGAAAGGTGATTGCATTATGAAGCGACGTACTCTGCTGCGCCCATCCGTCGACATTGCCCATGCCGGCGTTATAGGCGGCAATGGCACTGTCAGTCGACCCGTTAAAATACGCTAGAAGATACGAAAGATACGCACAGCCAAACTCGATATTCGTAGCCGGATCGTTAAGGTTGTCGGCCGAATACTCGCCACCGTCGACAAGGCCCTTGGCGATCATATCCTGGGCAGTCTCGGGCATCAGCTGCATCAATCCCTGAGCACCCTGATTCGACTCGGCCTCGGAATCCCAATTCGATTCAGACTTAATGACAGCGCACACCAGATACGGATCCAGATTATGCGAAATACTGGATTGCTTTACATACGCCTCGTAGTCAATCGGATACAGCGGCTTAAAGAAAGCGGCAGGAGCATACGAGTAAACGAATGAGATAAGGCCGAAGGCAAAAACGGCAGCCAGCGGTATAAGGCGATACCACGTAAGGAAACGTGTCTTAGGCATCGGCCTCCTCCTTTTCCACTACATCCCCGAACCCATGGCGCGAAAGCCATGCGTCCAGTTGTTCAAAGAGCGAGTTATCGTCTGCCGCATTGTCAATCACAGTTGTAGCGAGATTGCACAGCGCAGACTCTTCGGGCTGGCAAGCAGAACGGGCATCGAAATCAGATGGCTCCATGCCACGTTGAATAGCGCGCTCGCGACGAACTGACAAAGGGGCGCTGATGACCAAAATTTCATCAGCCAAGCCAAATGCATCCTCAAAACCAGTCGGAGCAGAAACCTCGACCACCGCAAAAGGATAACGGGGAGATGAAACCGTATAACAAACCGGATCGAGAATCCTAAGCGAAAGCTGTTCAATCAGAATGGGATGCACGATGTCATTGAGCCGTGCGACCGAATCAGGAGAAGCGAAAGCTCGAGAAGCGAGGATGCCGCGGCGAATGCCGCCTTCCTCATCCAAAATGTCCCAACCGAATTCATCCGCGAGTGTATTGACGATATCAGAGCCCGGCACATACAGCGATTTTGCAAGCTCATCCAGATCGATAAGCATAGCGCCACGAGATTCGAAATAGCGGCAGGCAGTCGACTTACCCGAAGCAATATTGCCCAAGACAAATACGGTAAACATCAAGCCCTCCCTAACGCCAATGCGAGTAATTATCGCTCAAATACACTAGATGGACTCAAAATACAGCCAAACAGTAAGAGCACATACGGGGGAGCTAGGTCCCAAAGTACAACGTGTATACAACGCAAAAAAGGGGGAGGCCGCGAGGCCTCCCCCTTCTCAGTTCGATGGCGGCTC
>CALLSB010000081.1:0-17747 GCA_938014225.1 uncultured Collinsella sp.
CCTTCAGGCCCTGCTGCCGGACGGCACGCGCGGCATGTGGGTGTGCACCTTCCATGCTATGTGCGTGCGCATGCTGCGCGAGGACGCTGACCTGCTGGGCTACACCGGTCAGTTCACCATCTACGATGACGACGATTCCAAGCGCATGGTGCGCGATATTATGCAGGCGCTCGGTATCGAGCAAAAGCAATTCCCCATCAACATGATCCGCAGCAAGATCAGTTCGGCCAAAAACGCCATGATCGGCCCCGAGGACATGCTCAAATCCGCCGACAGCCCCAACGACAAAAAGGCCGCGCAGGTCTACTTGGAGCTGGAACGCCGCCTGCGCGCCGCCAACGCGATGGACTTCGACGACCTGCTCGTGCGCACGCGCCCCGAGGTGCTCGACAAGTACCAGGAGCGCTTCCGCTACATTAGCGTCGACGAGTATCAGGACACCAACCACGTCCAGTACGAGATCGCCAACCTGCTGGCCGCCAAGTACCAAAACCTCATGGTCGTGGGCGACGACGACCAGTCCATTTATAGCTGGCGTGGCGCCGACATCACCAATATCCTGGACTTTGAGAAGGACTTTAAAAACTGCAAGACCGTCAAGCTAGAGCAGAACTACCGCTCCACGGGTCATATCCTGAGCGCCGCCAACGCCGTGGTGCGTCACAACTCGCAGCGCAAGGAGAAGCGCCTGTTTACGGCCGAGGGCGACGGCGAGAAGATCCAGGCCTTCCAGGCAAGCGATGAGCGCGACGAGGGCCGCTGGATTGCCGGCGAGATCGAGAAGCTGCACTCCAAGGGCACGAGTTACGACGACATCGCCGTGTTCTACCGCACCAACGCTCAGTCGCGTATTCTCGAAGATATGTTCCTGCGCGCAGGCGTGCCCTACAAGATCGTGGGTGGCACGCGATTCTTCGACCGTGCCGAGATCCGCGACGTCATGGCCTATCTTAAGATGATTGTGAACCCGGCCGACGAGATGAGCGTCAAGCGCGTCATCAACACGCCGCGCCGCGGCATCGGCTCCACCTCGATTCAAAAGATTGAGCAGCTGGCACGCGACAACCGCTGCTCGTTCTTCCAAGCCTGCGAGATCGCAACAGCCGAGACGGGCATGTTTAGCGCCAAGGTGCGCAACGGCCTGTCGAGCTTTGTGGCGCTGGTGCGCGAGGGTCGCCGCATGGACGGCGAGCTCAAGGACGTCGTCGAGATGATCGTCGATAAGACGGGCCTGCTGCAGGCTTTCCGCGCCGAGGGCACCATGGAGTCCGAGAGCCGCGCCGAGAACATCCAGGAATTCCTGGGCGTCGCCGCCGAATTTGAGGAGACGCACGAGGATATCGAAGGTACGCTCGAGAGCTTGGAAGAGCTGCGCGCTGCCGGTGTTGCCGATGTGCCTGCTAGCGCCGAGCCCGAGCCTGTCGTGGTGAGCGCGCCTGCGCCCGAACCGGGGCCATCTGCCCCGGTATCCTCGTTTGAGGCGCTCGTTGGCGCGCGTGACGCCGCGGGCTCCAATCCGCTCGATAGCTTGGCCGCTCCGGCGCTGTCTCCGCAGGATGCCCTGGCCGCCGCCATCGCGGGCAACGCGTATGCCGCGCCGACGGAGATGCCGGCGGGTGCCGTGCATGCCGACGAGATCGAGCGCACCTACGGTCCGCTCACCTGTAAGGCGCTGCCGGCGCTCATGGAGTGGCTGGCCCTGCGCTCCGACTTGGATTCCCTGGCCGGCGAGACGCATGCCATTACCATGATGACCATCCACTCCGCCAAGGGCCTGGAGTTCCCGGCGGTGTTCGTGGCCGGCATGGAGGAGGGTATCTTCCCGCACGTGCACGACTTTGGCGGTAGTGACGATCCGGGCAAGCTCGAGGAGGAGCGTCGCTTGGCCTACGTCGCCATCACGCGTGCTCGCAAGCGCCTGTTCCTGACCTATGCGGCCACGCGTCGCACCTACGGCTCGACCTCTGCCAACCCGCGCTCGCGCTTCCTCAACGAGATTCCGTTTGAGGATATCGAGTTTAGCGGCATCGGTTCTGCCGGTTTTGAGGGCACGGGCTGGGAGAAGCGCGGCGACCGTCACGGCACCTTTGGCTCGGGCATGGGCTCGGATATGTACGGCGGCAAGGTGTTTGGCTCGCATACGCGCTCGACCGGCGGTTCCGGTTCGCGCGGCGGATCGAGCTTTGACGATTTCTTTGGCGGCAGCAGTTACGGGACCGAGCGCCATCGTGGGGTTTCGCCTGACGCCGGCCGTGTTGCCTCGACTTTTGGTTCGGGCGCGTCGCGAGCCAAAAAGCCGTCTTCCAAGGTGTCCCCGACGGTGGTCGATCGTGCCAGCGCATCGCAGGACTTTGCCGCGGGCGATACCGTGAGCCACAAGACTTTTGGCACGGGTACCGTGATCTCGGTCGCCGGAGACATGATCGAGGTTCAATTCGAAAAGACCGGCCAGACCAAAAAGCTTATGAAGGGCTTTGCTCCGATCGTCAAGCTGTCGTGATCCCGGCGGACCTGGGCGGGCGTATGGGGCAACATCGCCTGCTCGGGCAGTCCTGCGCAAGACGAAGGCCACATTAAGTGGCCTCCTTTGCGTGCGGAACTCGCGATCGATGTTGCCCCATACGCCCGTCCAGGTCCTTAGATAACGTTGCTTGCGAACGTCGCTCTGCTCGTCCGCTTTTTTGATCTGGAGAGCCGGGTGGGCTGATATATATGGATAAGGGGCTCCTCCGTTGGTGGACGGGGGAGCCCCTTGTTGCGTTTTGGTTGTTGCTGCGACCTAGAGGTGGCTGATGATCAGTTCCATCTTGCCTTCGAGGTCGATGGAGCTGACGGTGTTCGGGGCCAGCAGGTGGCTTCCCTTGTGGACGGGGTCGCCGCAGACGGTGCCTTCGCCGTCGATGACCGACAGGCACATGAAGGGCCAGCGCTGGTCGAGGATCTTGCTGCCGTCGACACGCACGCGATCGACGGTGTAGCAGGGGTTAGACTCGAGCTCGGTCACGCCGTCCACCTCGGGCGCGGTCACGGTACCATCGACCGGGGCCTGGACGTCAAAGTCGATGCAGTCGAGGCTCTGCTTAATGTGCAGCGGGCGCAGTTTGCCGTCGGTGCCCGGGCGATCATAGTCGTACAGACGATACGTCACGTCGCTCGACTGCTGCGTTTCCAAAATGAGCGTGCCGGCCTTGATGGCGTGAACGGTACCGGAATCAATCTGGAAAAAGTCGCCCTTGTGGATCGGTAGTACGTTGAGCATGTCGTCCCAGCGGCCGTCCTTGATCATCTGTGCGGCCTCAGTGCGGTCTTTAGCACGCTGGCCGACGATGATCGTGGCGCCGGGCTCGCAATCCAGCACGTACCAGCACTCGGTTTTACCCAGGCTGCCGTTCTCGTGCTCGGCGGCGTACTCGTCGTTGGGATGAATCTGGATCGAAAGGTCGTCCTTGGCGTCCAGAATCTTGATGAGCAGCGGGAACTCCTTGCCCTCGCAGTTGCCAAAGAGCTCGCGGTGCTCGGCCCACAGCCACGACAGCGTGTGGCCGGCGTACGGTCCCTCCGCAATCTGGCAGTCACCGTTGGGATGGGCCGAGATGGCCCAGCACTCACCGATGGGACCTTCGGGAATGTCGTAACCAAATACGGTTTCGAGCTGGCGGCCACCCCAGATCTTCTCGTGGAAGATCGGCGTCAGTTTAATCAAATCGGACATGTTCATACTCCCATTGTGCTGCGTGGGCGCCGCGTAAAACTGCTCAAAACGAGCGCCCGCATGACTACAAAAACCTATGCCAACGTTACATTGTGCAACTCAAAGCGGTCGCCAACGTTGCGCGAGGTCGAATACTCAAAGGCGGCACCGCTGTCCAAAAAGCCAATCTGGGTGAGCTCGAGCAGGGGAGAGCCAGGTTTGGTGTCCAGACGCTCGGCTTCTTCCTCGGTTGCTGCCACGGCGCGAATGGTACGGTGAAAGCTCGAAATCTTCAGCCCGCATTGCTCTCGGATGAAGCGGTAGAGCAATCCGTACAGGTCCTTCTTTTTCAGCCCCGGAATCAGCTCGAGGGGCATGTAGGTGTACTCGATAACGATGGGCTTCTCATCGGCCTGACGCACGCGCACGACGTGATAGGCAAAGTCATCCTCGGCAATTCCCAGCTGGGCTGCGATGTCCGCCGGTGGATTAACGATCGAGAAATCGTAGACCACCGAGGTCACCTTCTCCCCGCGGTGCTCATACGAAAAGCCCTGGGCACGGTCGTTTTTGCCCTGGAAAAACGCCTGGCCGGGAAGCCCCGCCGTGTCCTTAACGTAGGTACCCGATCCACGACGGCTGGTAATAAGACCTTCTTCGGTGATTTGTTCAAGAGCTCGTTTGACGGTGATTTTGGAAACGTTATAGAGCTTGCAGAACTCAACCACGGTAGGAAGCTTGTCGCCCGGTTTAAGAGCGCCATCCTCGATAGTGCGACGAATATCTGCAGCTATCGCTTCGTATTTGGGAATCATGGAACCTCCTTTCCAACTTGGTTGAGTATAAAAGAAAGTATAGTCAACACCTAAGTATCTCTATTGAGTTATTGAAAAGTTCGAGAAAGATAAAATTAAAAGTCGCCCCGCTTGAAAAATTAGAGCGTTTTAAATGATAAACATCTGAGTAGTGTCGTGTTGAGAAATGATCGGTCCGAGGACGGGGCCGAACCGATATAACACCCAGCGAACCGAATCTCGTACTCTGCGCTTCCCCAGATAAAACCTGCCAAAACAAACCTGTCCTTTTTGGTAGGTTTTTGCCTTGGGAGCGGTACCATACAGGCAATGTTTAAACGAGAAAGGCGGGCTCCCATGGAACCTAAGCAGTATTACATCGGCATCGACGTCGGCGGCACCTCGGTCAAGGAGGGTCTGTTCGATGAGGACGGAAACCTGCTTGCCAAGGCCAGCGTGCCCACGCCTCCCATCGTTGACGCTGCGGGCTTTGCCGCGGTGACCGAGGCTATCGACCAGGTGGTCGCCAAGGCCCAGATTCCGCGTGCCTTTGTGTCGGGCATTGGCCTGGCCGTTCCGTGCCCCATCCCGGCATCGGGCGATGCCAAGGTCAAGGCGAACATCGCCATCAACCTGCCCGAGCTCAAGATCGCCATCCAGGAGCACTGCCCCGACGCGGTCGTTAAGTACGAGAACGACGCCAACGCTGCTGCTATGGGCGAGGCCTGGCTCGGCTCTGCCAAGGGCGTACAGAACGTGGTGATGGTCACCATTGGTACCGGCGTGGGCGGCGGCGTTATCGTTAACGGCGACGTGGTATCGGGCGTTGTGGGTGCTGGCGGCGAGATTGGCCACATGTGCCTGAACCCGGCCGAGGAGCGCGCCTGCGGCTGCGGCGGCCATGGCCACCTGGAGCAGTATTCCAGCGCCACCGGCGTGGTGAGCAACTACCTTGCCGAGTGCAAGAAGGCGGGCGTCGAGCCCATCGAGCTGACCGGCCCCTCCGATTCCAAGGACGTGTTCCAGGCTTGTCGCGAGGGCGACAAGCTCGCGCTGGCCGCGGCCGATACCATGGCCGACTATCTCGGCCGCGCACTGGCGCTTATTGCCAACGTGGTTGATCCCGAGATGTTCCTCATCGGCGGCGGCGCCTCCGCCTCGGCCGATGTCTACCTCGACAAGGTTCGCGAGCACTTTAAGCAGTACGCGCTTTCCGCCTCGCGCGAGACGCCCATTAAGGTCGCTTCGCTCGGAAACGACGCCGGCATCATCGGTGCCGCCTACGTAGCCCTGCGCGCCGCCGGTAAATAGCGGTGCAGGAGGGCGGGTGGTACAAGGGGGACAGACTTCGCCCCCAGGCTCGCCCCAAATTGCGCCGCGGCCCTTGCGTCTCATAAGGTTCGGCGCCAGCGTGCTACCATAGCTACGTCCAAGTACACATATCAAGTGGAGGATATCCATGGCAAACGTTCTTGTCTTTGGTCACCAGAACCCCGATAACGACGCCATCATGAGCGCCGTCGTCCTGTCCCAGCTGCTCAACCAGGTTGAGTATGCCGGCAACACCTACGAGGCCTGCGCTCTGGGCCAGCTTCCGGCCGAGTCCGCCAAGCTGCTCGCCGACGCCGGCATTGCCGAGCCCCGCATGATCGAGTCCGTCGAGGCCGGTCAGCTCGTCGTCCTCACCGACCACAACGAGTCCGCCCAGTCCGTCGCCGGCCTTAAGGACGCCACGGTCTTTGGCGTCGTCGATCATCACCGCATCGGCGACTTCGAGACCGCCGGCCCGCTGCACTACATCTGCCTGCCCTGGGGCTCCAGCTGCACCATCGTCACCAAGCTCGCCGACGTGCTCGGCGTTGAGCTTTCCGACGTCCAGGCCAAGCTGCTGCTCTCGGCCATGATGACCGATACGCTCATGCTCAAGAGCCCCACCACCACCGATGTCGACCGCGCCGTCGCCGCCAAGCTCGGCAAGCAGGTGGGCGTCGACCCGGTCAAGTTTGGCATGGAGGTCTTCCTCACCCGTCCGTCCGGCTCCTTCACCGCAGCCGAGATGGTCGGCAACGACATCAAGATGTTCGAGCCCGCCGGCAAGAAGCTGCTCATCGGCCAGTACGAGACTGTCGACAAGACCCGCGCACTCGGCATGATCGACGAGATTCGCGAGGCCATGCGCGCCTACGCCGCCGAGAAGGGTGCCGACGGCATTGTCCTGTGCATCACCGACATCATGGAGGAGGGCTCGCAGGTCCTGCTCGAGGGCGAGACCGAGGCTGCTCAGAAGGGCCTGGGCATTGCTGACGAGCACGACGGCGTCTGGATGCCGGGCGTCCTCTCCCGTAAGAAGCAGGTCGCTGCCCCCATCATGGCCGCCTGCTAGGTTTAGTTGACCAAACGCCACGACCGGATCGCGGACGCCCCGCGCTCCGGTCGTTTTTTGTGCACGTCGCCGCGTCGTCTCTTGGACAGGCGTGCCCGTGCCGTTGAGCAAATAATGTTCAACCTGTGGTTCCGCTTTTCGGCCGTGCCTACGTGCTTATCGTGCAGGGTAGGCTAGATGCAAGCGTAATACGTTAGAGCGCGGCGCCGCCACTTGGGCGGGCCGTGCTTTTTTAAGACGGGAACCATCCCGTGAAAGGAGCCGCCCATGGCAGCAACTGAGCAGCTGTTCAACGTCCGTGAGCGCAAGCGCTTTGAACGTCACGACATCTGGGAGCGCATCGCCGAGAACGGCACGATTTCCGCCGCCGTCATGGTCTTCGCCGCCATCGCCGCCGTCATTTGCGCCAATACCGATGCCTACGAGGCCATCCATCACTTTTTGGAGACCCCGCTGTATGTGGGTCTGGGCAACCTTACGGCCGGTCTCACCGTTGAGCTTTTCGTCAACGACTTCCTCATGGCGATTTTCTTTTTGCTGGTGGGCATTGAGCTTAAGTACGAGATGACGGTCGGCGAGCTCAAGAATCCACGTCAGGCCATGCTTCCCATGCTGGCGGCCGTGGGCGGCGTCGTCGTTCCCGCCTGCATCTACCTGATCTTTAACCATGCTGGCGCCCGCAACGGTTGGGCCATCCCCATGGCAACCGATATTGCCTTTGCGCTGGGCGTGCTGTCGCTTTTGGGCAATCGCGTGCCCAACGGCGTGCGCGTGTTCTTCTCGACGCTCGCCATCGCCGACGACCTCATCTCCATCGCCGCCATCGCCATCTTCTACGGTCAGAGCCCCAATCCGTTTTGGTTGGGCGCCGCCGCGCTTGTGACCTGCGCGCTCGTGTGGCTCAACAAGACGCAGCATTACCGCCTTGCTCCGTATTCGGTTCTGGGTCTGCTGTTGTGGTTCTGCATGTTCAAGAGCGGCGTACATGCCACGCTTGCTGGCGTCATCTTGGCCTTTACCATCCCGGCCAAGTGCGGTGTCAAGCTCGACAGCCTTACCGATTGGTTGGGCGATTGCCTGCCACTGCTCGATGACCGCTACGACGACGAGGCGCACATCCTGGGCCAGCACGACTTTACCGTCTCGACCACCAGGGTCGAGCGCGTCATGCACCGCGTGACCCCGCCGCTCATCCGCATGGAGCGTCTGATCTCCACGCCGGTCAACTTTGTGATTTTGCCGATCTTTGCATTCGTGAACGCACAGGTTCGCCTGGTGGGTGTGGATATGAGCACGTTGCTCACCGACCCGGTGACGCTCGGCGTGTACTTTGGCATGCTGCTGGGTAAGCCGATCGGTATCTTTGGCATGACGTTCGCCTTGGTCAAGTCCAAGGCCTGCGAGCTGCCGCGCAACGTCAACTGGCACATGATTGCCGGCGTGGGTATTCTGGGCGGTATCGGCTTTACGATGTCGATCCTCATCAGCGGCCTTGCCTTCCCGACGGCCCAGTTTGAGGTTCTGGCCGCCAAGGCCGCCATCCTTGCCGGTTCGGTCACCGCTGCCGTGCTTGGCATGATCTACATGAGTGTGGTCTGCAAGCACCCCGCGCCCAAGAACGAGTAAAAGCTCGAAAAAAGACACCAGAACCGGTTTGGATGCGTTCGAAACTCGGATCCGGGTGCTACTGGCCCCCTGCCAGATACCCCCGTGGTCAAAAAACGCCGTTTGTGAGTACTGTCACAAACGGCGTTTCATTTTAGGTGTGGAAAATAATGGACAAAGTTATAAGAACTGTACGTTAATGAGTGACCATCGACTTCCAATTTGGCGCTAGCTGACGGTGATTAGGGAGTTTCAAGTCGAGTTTTGTCGATTTCGACCAAGAATCGCTGCTACTAAAAAGGTAACAGTACTCATATTTGCCCTTTTTTGGCCACAAGCCCTAAAACAAGCCTCGCCAAGGTTGGGAAGCGGGCCAAATCGCCGGCCTCGAGGCTTATTCCACCGTTCCGTAGACGGCGCCCCAGCCGTGGGCAGCAAGGGCCGAGTTGAGCTGGTCGCAAAGCGATTGGCGGTCGTAGTAGCCGGGCGGCAAAAGGTTCACGATTTCCATGAGATCGGGCGCCAGGTCCAAGATTTCGGCCTGCACGATGAGATCCAGACGGTCGATGGCGTGGCGGTCGTAAAACAGTCCGTCGACCAGGCGCTGCAGGTCGCCGAATTCCTCGGCCTGGAACGATCCGTACTCCATAGTGCCTCCTTGGGCGCCCCACGCCGGCATGCGCGGCGATTCGTAATTCATTGCGATGGACTTAATCTATCACGGCTTCATACCCTTGCGGCGGTGGCCGTCTATACTTAGACGAACTGCAACGTCCCGCTTCGTGAAAGGTCGCACCCATGCAGACGATCTACCAGAAGATGGAAACCACCGAACTCGATGCCGCCATTGAGGCGCTCAAAGCCGAGGTCGCCGAGGTCAAGGCCAAGGGCCTGGCGCTCGACATGGCCCGCGGCAAACCGTCGCCCTCCCAGGTTGACATCTCTCGACCCATGCTCGATATCCTCAATGCCGATGCCGATCTGCACGACGGCAACGTCGACTGCTCCAACTACGGCTGCTTTGAGGGCATTCCCTCGGCGCGCAAGCTAGCGGGGGAGTTCTTGGGTTGCCCCGCCGAGCAGACGCTCGTACTGGGTTCGTCGAGCCTGCTGATCGAGCATGACATCGCCGGCATGTTCTGGCGCTGCGGCTCGTGCGGCAGCGAGCCTTGGGAGGCTTACGAGGCCGCGCATGACGGCAAGAAGGTCAAGTTCCTGTGCCCTGTTCCCGGCTACGACCGCCACTTTGGCATCACCGCCGACCTGGGCATCGAGAATGTCCCCGTCGCGATGACCGACAACGGCCCCGACATGGACGAGATCGAGCGCTTGGTTGCCGCCGACGACTCCATCAAGGGCATCTGGTGCGTGCCCAAGTATTCCAACCCCACGGGCATCACCTTTAGCGAGCACACCGTGCGCCGCCTGGTCGAGATGCCCACGGCCGCGCCCGATTTCCGCATCTTCTGGGACAACGCCTACTGCGTGCACGACCTGTACGACGAGACCGACGAGCTCGCCAACATCTTCGATCTTGCCCGCGCGGCGGGCACCGAGGACCGCGTGGTGGCATTCGCCTCGACGTCCAAGATCACCTTCCCGGGTGCCGGTATCGGCTTTATCGGTGCGAGCCCCGCGGTCATCGCCGAGTTCTCCAAGCGCCTGAAGGCAGGCCTTATCAGCGCCGACAAGCTCAACCAGCTGCGTCACGTGCGTTTCCTTCCCACCATCGAGGCGGTCAAGGAGCACATGAAAAAGCATGCCGAGTTCTTGCGCCCGCGCTTTGAGGCCGTTGAGCGCAAGCTCACCGAGGGCCTGGGCGATACGGGTTGCGCCACCTGGACGCACCCCCGCGGCGGCTACTTTGTGAGCTTCGATGGTCCCGAGGGCTCGGCCCAAAAGGTCGCCGCGCTTTGTGCCGACCTGGGCGTCAAGCTCACGCCGGCCGGTGCTACCTGGCCCTATGGCAAGGATCCGCGCGATACCAACATCCGCATCGCGCCGAGCTATCCCACGGTCGAGGACCTGGAGGCCGCGCTCGATGTGCTGGTGCTGGCCGTTAAGCTTGTCGCTGCCGAGCTTGCGCGTGCCGAGCGCGCCTAACGCGCGGCCTCCCGTACTATCCGCACTTTCGATTCGCAAAGGAGCGTATACATGGATTTGGGAATTTCCACCAATCCCACGCCGGAGCTCTACACCATTAAGGTAACCGGCGAGATCGATATCTCTAACGCCGATAGCCTGCGCAATGCTATCGACCTGGCGCTCGAGCAGCCCACCGAGGCCGTTGAGCTCGATTTTGCCCAGGTGAGCTATATCGATTCGACGGGCATTGGCGTGCTCGTAGGCGCCGCGCACCACGCAGCCGATCACGACAAGCGCTTTGGCTGCGTTAACGTGCAGCCCCCGGTGATGCGCGTGGTTCAGTTGTTGGGCGTCGACCAGGAGATTTCGATCACCGCTGCATAATCTTTGCCCCCAAAAGGGCGTGCCGTTTGGCATATGTTTGTGATGCGCTCGGACGTTTTGGCGTCCGGGCGCTATACTTGACCGAATGAATAGACGAGTTCCGGCCGAATGGCGCGGTGCGGGCTCGACTCACATCGAGCCTTGGAGGTATGTGTGTTTGGTATTGGAGAGGGTGAGCTCGCGATCATCGTGGTCTTCGGCTTTTTGCTGTTTGGCCCGGATAAGCTCCCACAGATGGGCCGCACGATCGGCCGTGCCATCCGTCAGTTCCGCGAGACGCAGGAAAAGATGACGGCCGTTGTTCAGTCCGAGATTATCGATCCGGTAAGTGAGGCCGCTTCGGCACCGGTCAAGCCCAAGAAGACTGCCGTCGATGATGATTCCGATGCGGACAAGGATGCCGCCGAGACGGCAGCGCCCGCCAAGAAGGAGACCTTTGCCGAGCGCCGTGCCCGCCTTGCTGCTGAGAAGGCCGCGAGCGAGGCTGCCGCCGAGGGCGAGGGTGCTGCCGAGGAGCCTGCGACCGAGGGCGCCGAGCCCGAGCCTGCCGATGCCGCCGACGAGTCCGCTTCCGCTGCAGAACCGGAGCCCGAGCCCGAGCCGGCAGAGCCCACGACGGCCGACCTCTACGCCCGTCGTCCCCGCAAGCGCAAGGCCGTCGTCGACCAACTTGCCCGCGAGCTCGAGGCCGAGGACGACGCCGCTGCCGCCGATGCACCGAAGGGAGGCGATGAGTAATGCCTATCGGACCTGCGCGCATGCCGCTCTTCGATCACCTGGGCGAGCTCCGTCGCCGCCTGACCATCGTGGTCGTGTCGGTGTTTGCCGCCGCCATCGTGCTGTATTTCGCCACGCCCGTGGTGCTCGACATCCTGGAAGACCCCATCCGCTCCTTTGTGCCGGACGGTAAGTTCTACATCACCACCACGCTCGGCGGCTTTGGCCTGCGCTTCTCGCTGGCCATCAAGATGGCCGTGGTCATGTGCACGCCCATGATCATCTGGCAGATTCTGGCATTTTTCCTGCCGGCACTGCGTCCCAACGAGCGCAAATGGGTCGTGCCCACGGTGCTCGCCTCGACGGTGCTGTTCTTCCTGGGCGCCATCTTCTGCTATTTCATCATCATTCCGGCGGGCTTTGAGTGGCTTATCGGCGAGACCTCGGCCGTCGCCACGGCGCTGCCCGACCTGGAGAACTACGTCAACATGGAGCTGCTCTTTATGATCGGCTTTGGCGTGGCGTTTGAGCTGCCGCTCATCATCTTCTACCTGTCCGTCTTCCACATCGTGTCCTACGCGGCCTTCCGCGGCGCCTGGCGCTACGTGTACGTGGGCCTGCTTGTGGGCTCGGCTGTGATTACGCCCGACGGCTCGCCCGTTACGCTGGGCCTCATGTATGGTGCCCTGCTCTCGCTCTACGAGATTTCGCTCGCCATTGCCCGCGTGGTCATTACCGCGCGCGAGGGCAAGGAGGGCTTGTTTGTGAGCCGTCTGGACCTGTTCTCGGACGATGAGGACGACGAGGAGTAAATCGGTATGCACGAGGTTGGCATTGTCAACGGCATACTCGATACAGTGATTCGCGCGGCGCGTGGGGCGGGGGCCTCGCGCGCCGTTTTGGTAACGCTGCGTATCGGGGATATGACCGAAGTTGTGCGCGAGGCGCTGGACTTTGCGTGGGAGACATTTCGCGATGAGGACCCGCTCACGCGGGGCTGCGAGCTCGCGGTTGAGGAGATTCACCCACAAAGTGAATGCCTGGACTGCGGCGAGGTCTTCGACCACGATCGCTTCCACTGTCGCTGTCCCCAGTGTGGTGGTGCCAACGTGCGCCTACTGCACGGCCGCGAGCTCGATATCGCGAGTATCGAAATCGAAACTCCCGACGATTAGCCCGCTAGCCATCTGGTGATGGGGTATAAAGGGGCCAAAGTAAGGAGCGCTAAGTATGGCTGAGAAAACGATTGATATCGCGTCGCCGATTCTGTCGCGCAACGAGCGCCTGGCAGATCAGCTGCGTCAGCGATTTAATGAGACAAACACCTATGTGATCAACGTCTTGTCGAGCCCCGGTTCGGGCAAGACCACCACGATCCTGGGCACCAACGAGCGCCTGCGTGACAAGGCCGGCCTGCGCTGTGCCGTCATCGAGGGCGATATCGCCTCGGATGTCGACGCCATCACCATGAAGGAAGCCGGCATGCCCGCCATCCAGATCAACACGGGCGGCCTGTGCCACCTCGAGGGCAACATGATCATGGAGGCCGTTGACGCGTTTGACCAGGCTGTGGGTCTGGAAAACATCGACGTCATCTTTATCGAAAACGTGGGTAACCTGGTCTGCCCGGTCGACTTTGACCTGGGTGAGAACCTGTCCATCATGATTCTCTCGGTGCCCGAGGGCGACGACAAGCCCATCAAGTACCCGGGCATCTTCCAGCACGCCGGCGCGCAGCTGCTCAATAAGGTCGACGTGGCCCCGGCTTTCGATTTTGACATGGATAGGTATACTAAGACACTCGATGACCTCAATCCGCAGGCGCCGCGGTTTGCCGTGAGCGCGCGCAAGGGCGAGGGCATGGATGCCTGGTGCGATTGGCTCATCGGGCAGATCGAGCAAGCAAGGGCGTAAATCGGCCGCCATACGGGCGGGCGTAGCCGCAGAGACACGAGATAGGAGCCTCTTTTGAAGCTCATCATCGCCGAGAAAAACGACGCTGCGCGTCAGATCGCCGAGCGTCTGTCCACGGGCAAACCCAAAAAGGATAAGGTGTACAACACCGCCATCTACCGTTTTGAGTGGAAGGGCGAGGAGTGCGTGACCATCGGCCTGGCCGGTCACATCCTTGCGCCCGATTTTTGCGACAGCGTGCTGTTCGATAAAAAGCTGGGCTGGTATTCGGTTACTGAGGACGGCGAGATGCTGCCGGCCGACATGCCCGATGGCCTGGCTCGTCCGCCTTACGACACCAAGCGTAAGCCGTTCCTTGCCGACGGCATCTCCATCAAGGGCTGGAAGCTCGAGAGTCTGCCGTATCTCACCTGGGCACCCGTCATTAAGCTGCCGGCCGAGAAGGAGCTCATCCGCTCGCTCAAGAACCTCGCCAAAAAGTCCGACAGCGTCATCATCGCCACGGACTTCGATCGCGAGGGCGAACTGATCGGTTCGGACGCCCTCAACAAGGTGCGCGAGGTTGCGCCGGACTTGCCGGTTGCCCGCGCCCAGTATTCTTCGTTTACCAAGGCCGAGATCACGCAGGCCTTCGATAACCTTGTCTCGCTCGACCAGAACCTGGCCGACGCCGGCGAGAGCCGTCAACACATCGACCTCATTTGGGGTGCGGTGCTCACGCGCTACCTGACGCTCGCCAAGTTTGGCGGCTTTGGCAACGTGCGTTCCGCCGGCCGCGTGCAGACGCCGACGCTTGCCCTGGTGGTCGAGCGCGAACGCGAGCGCATGGCGTTTGTGCCCGAGGACTATTGGCAGATTCGCGGCATGGGCGCCGCGCAAGGCGCTGCCGAGGACGATCGCTTTAAGATCGCGCACAAGACGGCGCGCTTTACCGACAAGGATGCTGCTGAGACGGCGTACGGTCACGTTGACGGTGCCAAGACGGCAACCGTCGCCGCGGTGACCAAGCGCTCGCGCAAGCAGCAGCCGCCCACGCCGTTTGCGACCACCTCGCTGCAGGCTGCCGCCGCAGCCGAGGGTATCTCGCCTGCGCGTACCATGCGCATCGCCGAGTCCCTCTACATGGCGGGCCTCATCAGCTACCCGCGTGTCGACAATACCGTATACCCCGCGACGCTTGATCTGGGCGCCGTGGTGAGCGACCTGGCAAAGATTAACCCGGCGCTGGCACCCGTGTGCAAAAAGGTACTCGCCGGTCCCATGAAGCCCACGCGCGGCAAGGTCGAGACCACCGACCACCCGCCTATCTACCCCACGGGCGAGGGCGATCCGTCCACGCTTGATGGCGGCCAACGCAAACTCTACGATCTTATCGCCCGCCGCTTCCTGGCGACGCTTATGGGTCCCGCGACCATCGAGAACACCAAGCTCGAGCTCGACGTGAACGGTGAGCCGTTCGTGGCTTCGGGTGATGTGCTCGTGACCCCGGGTTTCCGCGAGGCATACCCGTACGGACTCAAGCGCGACGAGCAGATGCCGCCGCTGGAGCAGGGCGATACGGTTGATGTGTTCGACATTAAGCTCGAGGCCAAGCAGACCGAGCCGCCCGCACGCTACAGCCAGGGTAAACTCGTGCAGGAGATGGAGAAGCGCGGCTTGGGCACCAAGTCCACGCGCGCGAGCATCATCGAGCGCCTGTACGCCGTGCGCTACCTCAAAAACGATCCCGTGGAGCCGAGTCAGCTGGGCATCGCCATCATCGATGCGCTGACGCAGTTTGCCCCGCGCATCACGAGCCCCGATATGACCAGCGAGCTCGATGGCGACATGACCCGTGTGGAGCGCGGCGAGGACACCGAAGAGCATGTCGTGACGCACTCGCGCGCACTGCTGGCCGGCGTGCTCGACGAGCTGCTCAAGCATACGCAGGAGCTGGGCGACGCCATCAGCGACGCCGTCACGGCCGATGCACGCGTGGGCGCCTGTCCCAAGTGCGGCAAGGACCTGGTTATGAAGACTAGCGCCAAGACCCGCGGCAGCTTTATCGGCTGCATGGGATGGCCCGACTGCGACGTGACCTATCCGGTGCCGAGTGGCGTCAAGGTGAGCCCGCTCGAGGGCGAGGCCGCCGTGTGTCCCGAGTGCGGTGCGCCGCGCATTAAGTGTCAGCCGTTCCGCCAGAAGGCCTTCGAGATTTGCGTGAACCCCACATGCCCCACCAACTACGAGCCCGACCTTAAGGTGGGCGAGTGCAAGGTGTGCGCCGAGGCCGGACGCCATGGCGACCTGATCGCGCACAAGAGCGAGAAGAGCGGCAAGCGTTTTATCCGCTGCACCAACTATGACGATTGCGGCGTGAGCTATCCTCTACCGGCGCGCGGTAAGCTCGAGGCGACGGGTGAGACCTGCCCCGAGTGCGGCGCCCCCATCGTGGTGGTCAACACGGCGCGCGGCCCGTGGCGTATCTGCGTCAACATGGACTGTCCGACCAAGGAGAAGAAGCCGGCCCGCGGCCGCAAGACTACGACCAAGGCGAGTACGGCCAAGAAGGCGACGGCGGCCAAGAAGACGACGGCCAAGAAAGCAACTGCCGCCAAGAAGACGACCGCGAAGAAGTCGACTACCAAGAAAGCAGCCGCCGACAAGTAACGGCGCAGTCGAAACATTGCCCAAAAAAACGAGCGAGGACCCCACGATCCTCGCTCGTTTTTTGACCGGCAGTTAGGGACGTTCCTTTTAATATGAGCAGGACATTGTCAAGAGGCAAAATCGGGCCTGGCCCCAACGATATGGGGTCAGGCCCTCTCCCTATATCAGCCCGTCCGCGGCGACCTCGGCGTGTCTTACCGACGCTCGTCTTTGCAGTTTAATATCCGCCCGCGGCGATCTCTCGCTGGGCAATCCGTTGCTACGGCTGAGGCTTCTACGTCGAACCGACAGTCTGTGCACGCGTGTGGCGCCCTGGGCGCTCGCAGAAAAGGGACCTGAGGTTCGCCTCAACGGCTTCGGATCGAACCGCTTCCGGGGTGACTGGCTTATGTGCGGGGGACCGCCCCCCTACGCCTCCTCGGCCATGAGGCCGACCGCCCATACCCAGCAGGCGAGCTCGCGCGCCGTGGCCACGTTCGCCTTGTTGCCGTGGACCCCGCGCGCGAGCAGCGCCTCCCTCAGGTGCTTGTTGCCGGCCTTGGTGATCGCGCCCCTGCGGTCGCTCTCCCCGCTGGAGTGCTCGGAGGGCGTCAGGCCGACCCACGCCGCGAACGAGCGGGCATTCCTGAACCTCGAGAACTCGCCGGCCTCGAACACGAGGTCGGCGGCGGACGCGGTGTCTACGCCCTTGAGGCAGCGGAGGGAGTCGACCCTCTTCCTCCACCTGGGCTTGCGGGCCTCGGCCCCGACGAGCCCCTCGAGCCTCGCCTTCTCCTCCGCCGCCCGCCTGACCGCGTCGACGTAGTAGGCGAGCACGTCGTTGTCGGCCCTCTCCGCGAACCTTATCGACTCGATCCGGGACCAGTGCGCCCGGGTCCAGTTGCCCTTCCTGCGGCCGGTGGGCGTCCTCTCGTCGAAGACGAGCCCGTGCCTGAGCAGGAACTTGGAGAGCCGCTGCTTCGAGCGCGAGAGGTCGTCCCTCGCGTCCTCGAGCGCCCTGGTCAGGTCGCGGGCGGCCTCGCACTCGTCGTCGGGGACCCACACCTCGGCCACGTTGCCGACCGACAGCATGCGGGCGAGGAACTCGGCGTCGTTGCGGTCGTTCTTCCTGCGCCTGTCCGCGCTGGGCTTGATCATCTTCGAGACGGCGCCGACCACGCGGTCGACCCCCAGGCCGGAAAGCCTCTTCTGCAGGTCGAAGCCCGTGACCCCGGACTCGTACACGCACCTGGCCCTGGGGTCCACGGAACGGACCCACTCCGCGACGGCGCCGGCGTCGTAGCCGAAGGTCGCGGCACGTACCTCCCCGGTCATGACGTCGAGGGAGACGGCCTTTATCGAGCGGGCGTGGACGTCGAGGCCGATGAAGGTGGTAGTATCGAGCATGGGAGCCCCTTCCATGAATGCGGCGTGGCCGCCACGGTTGGATTAGACACTCACCATTGTCGGCCTAATCCGCGGTCTTTCATGCAGCAGGGGCTCTCAATGTTTTTATGTCCTGCTCATATCGTCTCTGCCGGCAGTT
>CALLSB010000082.1:0-6316 GCA_938014225.1 uncultured Collinsella sp.
CGCCGGTCAGATGATCAAGGGCTTCGACGCCGCTGTTGTCGACATGCAGGTGGGCGAGAAGAAGACCGTGCACATTCCTGCTGCCGATGCCTACGGCGAGCACAATCCCGAGATGGTTATTACCTTCCCGGCCGAGCAGGTTCCCAACATCGAGCAGATCGAGAAGGGCATGAAGCTCTTCCTGTCCACGCCGAGCGGCATGCCTGTCCCCGCCGTCGTCATCGACGTAACGCCCGAGGCTGTGACGCTCGATGCCAACCACGAGCTTGCCGGCAAGGACCTCAACTTTGATATCGAGCTCGTCGAGGTCGAGGGTTAGAGCATGCCTGAGCGCTTGGTTTCGACGACATGCTTGGGAAATCTCAACGATCCGTCCTATGAACTTCTGCTTCGCCGGAAGCTGGGCGGCGTCTTTGAAGTTGACGAGCTACTGCTCGATTGGGACCAGGCTGATGTATGCGCGTTTGTGGGCGTGACGGAGCTGGGGCGCACGGTCGATGTTCGGCTGGATACTGCCGACGGCGGTCGTTTTGTCGACGGCGACGTGCTCGCCGTCGACCGTTCGGGCGTGGTGCCCGTGGCGGTTGTCGTGCGCCTGCGCAGCGCCGAGGTTTATTTGGTCGAAGTTGACCGCATGGACCCGATTGCGCTCGCGCATGCGTGCTGGGAGATCGGCAATATGCATGCGCCGCTTTTTCGAGGCGATTCGGACGAGTATACCGTGCGCATGTATACGCCGGTGCAGCCTGTTTTGGGCCGCATGCTCCGGGGCGTCGAGGGCGTTCGGCTCTCGACGGTTACCCGTGAACTCGATTCGGACCGGCGCTTTGCGTCGAGTGCGGCGGATGCCGTTGTGAGTATGGCACCAGACTTTACGATCGTAAAGAAGGCGCGCGGTTAACGTGCGTATAAGTAAGGCGGGCTTTGAGAGACAACTATTCAAAGTCCGCCTTTCTGTTGATGAGATGCTGTGGGGGAGCATATGGGTCTTGAAGGAATCAAGCTGATTGCATGCGATTTGGACGGCACGTTGCTGCATCCGGGGGAGCGCGAGCCGCGTTCCGAGGCCTTTGAGCTCATCGATGAGCTGCATCGTCGCGGTATCGTGTTTATGCCGGCGAGCGGCCGTCAATATGCGAGCTTGCGCTATCTGTTTGCCCCGGTGGCCGATGAGCTCGCCTATGTATGCGAAAACGGAGCCCTGGTGATGAGCGAGGGACGTGCCGTTGTCAAGCGTTCCATGGAGCGTAGCCTTGCTATGGATATCGCGAATGCCGTGGTTGCGTATCCCCATGCCGACGTGACCCTTTCGTGTGAGGGACACCTCTACACCATGAGCGGCAACGATGCGTTCGTCGACCATTTGCGCTATGAGGTCCACTGCGATGTGGCGGTGGTCGACCGCCCCGAGGACATCGACGAGGACGTCATTAAGATTGCCTTCCAGACGCCCGAGGTGGATCAGCCGGCGGCCCTGGAGTATTTCGAGCGCCTCTTTAGCGACCGTGTTGACGTGATGACGTCGGGAACCGAGTGGACGGACTTTATCGGCTTCGGTTCGGGCAAGGGCTCCGCGCTTGCCGATTACGGTCGCGCCCTGGGTATTTCGCCCGATGAGATGATGGCGTTTGGCGATAACGAAAACGACCGCGACATGCTCAACGTCGTGGGCCATCCTTATCTCATGGAGAGCTGCAATTCCTCTATGCGTGGCATTAACGACCGCGTTCGCTACGTGCGCACGGTCGAAGAAGAACTGCGCCGCCTGCTCGCCGAGTAGACATTTGGGACATGCCTAGAAATCTATTTTTTGCTGCAAAGCGCGGAAAGGTGGATTTTAAGGCATGTCCCGAACATCTACCGGCAGTCGGGGCAGAGACCCTCGAAGATGGTGTAGTGCGACGTGACGTGCCAGCCGATTTGCTCGGACGCCTTGGCGTCGAGCTGGGCATCGAAGGGGAGCGGTACGTCGATGACGCGGCTGCACGAGGTGCAGATGATATGCGCATGCGGCTCGATCGTGCGATCGAAGCGGCTGCCGCCCGGCGTCTTGATGGAGAGGATTTCGCCTGCGTCGGCCAAGAGATTGAGATTGCGGTAGACCGTACCGCGGCTGATTTTGTCATCCTGCGCGCGCACGACGTTGTAGATTTCGTCGGCGGTGGGATGGTTATAGCTTTGGCGCACGGCGTCAAGAACCAGCTTTCGCTGCCTGGTATTCCTTCTTTGCACCGCCATGCGCCTCGCCTCTTTTCTATTAACGGTCGTAGGTAAATGATACCGTATTTAGCACACAATACTAATAATGAGGACTGAAACCGTCTTCATTGGCAAGTGGGGCTCGGGCCTGGGCGTCTACGAGGCGAAAACGCGTTCCCATGCGCTCGTAGGAGGCATGAAGCGCCTCGAGATGAGATAGGACGTTTGCCGGAGCTCCCTGTATCTCCATCTCGACTGAGCCGTCTTCCATGTTACGCACCCAGCCGGTGAGTGCGCGTGCCTGTGCGAGGTTGGTGTTGGTAAAGCGAAAACCAACGCCTTGGACTTGCCCCGCCCAGCGCAGGAAATAGCGCAGGGGAGTGTCTTGAGTGGCCTCGTCGCTTGCGAGTACGGTAAGCCTGCGGCGCAGCTCGAGCTCGACGTTTGATGGTTTTTGAGGCTCTCGACTGCCGCCGGTGACGCTGGAGAAGAACGTATCGAAGAGGCCCATCGCTATGCCTGCTTGCCTGCGTCGGCCGGGAAGGTAATGCCGGCCTGCTGGCGCACGGCGTCCATGATGCGCAGTGAGACGAGCGTGACATCGCGGTAGTGTCCGAGCTCGTGACGTCCTGCCGGGGTCTCCCAAATCTCTTCCTTAACGTTATCGATGCCGCCGATGGCGGTGATAAAGTCTGTGAGTTCGTATTCCATGGTGTTGCTCGATTTGGGCAGGTCGAGCACGCGGCCGTTGTCGCCCTGTTCGCGCGGTGCCTCGGTCGCCGAGCCGCGTACGACATCGCCGCGATAGTCGATGCGGACGTTGCGGGGCGTGGACAGATGGTCGATCTGGATAGTGCCACGCTCGCCTTCGATCTGCGAGGGCAGCAGGTCATTCGTAATTTTGGAGTGCGCGAGCTCGACGGAGATACGGCCACCGCCGTAGCTGGCGAGGATGGAACCGCAGCCGTCGATGGGGCCGTGCGTGAGCTGCCGCGTGGTGGGGTCGAGCAAAGTAGTCATGCTCGTAAGGCCGGAGGGCATGCCGAAAATCTCGACCATGGGCTCGACGGCGTAGACGCCAATGTCCATGAGGGAACCCGATGCCATATTGCAGTCGAAGATATTGGTGGCGCGTCCCGCGAGAATCTCGTTGTAGCGCGAGGAATACTTGCCAAAGCGCAATGAGGCGCGGCGGATGGGGGCGATCTCGCCCAGGGCGTCCTCGATGGCGTGAAAGGCGGGATCGTGGAGGGGACGCATGGCCTCGAGAGCCACGACACCTGCTGCCTCGGCAGCGCGGAAGACTTCCAGCGCCTGCGCTTCGGTGGCGCAGAAGGGTTTCTCGACGATGACGTGCTTGCCACCGGCGATGCAGGCAAGGGCCTGCTCGTAGTGAAGTGCGTTAGGGCTGCCGATATAGACGGCGTCGACGTCGACGGCGGACGCAAGCTCGTCAAGTGCGGTGAAGTTACGTTCGCCGCCGTGTTCGGCGGTAAAGGCAGTACCGCGATTGGCGTCGCGCGAAAGCGTGCCCACAAACGCGGCTTGGTCGTTGGCGTTGACGACTTGGATAAAGTCGTCGGTGATCATGGATGTGCCGATGGTCGCGATGCGCAGCATACGTCCCCCTTGCGTTGTTTGGTCTACAGGATGAGTGTAGCGCGTGGGGATATAAAGCTGCGCGAAAACGCTATTACAGGTCGCTCTCGTTAAAGCCGGTGTCGATATCGAGGTTGCTGCCGTCGGCCGCCGTGGTGGCAAGCTCGTCGCAGCGCTCGTTGAGCTCATGGCCGGCGTGGCCCTTAACCCAGATGAACTCCACTTTGTGCTTGCTCTTTGCGGTGAGCAGGCGCTCCCACAAGTCGCGGTTCTTGACAGACTGCTTGTTGGCGGTCTTCCAGCCGCGTTTTTTCCAGCCGTCGATCCAGTGTTTATTGAAAGCGTTGACGACGTACTGCGAATCGGAATGGACCTCGACCTCGCAGGGGCGGTTGAGCGCCTCGAGCGCCACGATGACCGCCATGAGCTCCATGCGGTTGTTGGTGGTCTTGGCGTAGCCGCGCGAAAGCTCGGAGGTGAAGGTCTTGCCGGCGGGGTTGGTGTATTTGAGCACGGCGCCGTAGCCGCCGCGTCCCGGATTTGATCGGGCCGAGCCGTCGGTATAGATGATGACCTTCACATGGTTCCTTTCGTTGGGTACGTTTCGTGTGAGTGACCATTGTAGCGCCATGTCCGCCGGGGGCTAGCAATCTACGATTTCTACCCCGTCTTCCGACAGTTAGTTGGCATGGATGATGCGGTTGAGCTCGTCGAGGTATTGCTGCAAGAGGGGAGAGGGCTTGCGCTCGTCGTGCATGATATAGCCTACGTGCATCGTTGGGGCGTCTGCTAACGGGATCGATGCCATACCCCATTGCATTTCATTGGAGAGGACACCGGTCGACAGGGTGTAACCGTTCGACGTGATAAGTAAGTTAGTAAGTGTTCCGCGGTCCGAGATTCGTATGTTGCGGTCGCAAGGGATATAGCTAAAAGGTTCCTCGGCGTAATAGAAGGAGTTTGAGGTTCCCTGCTCAAAGCTGTAGCGCGTATAGGGTGTGAGGTCGGCAAGGGACAGCTGCGGGCGGCGGGCAAGCGGGTGGCGCTCGCTAACGAAGACGTGGACCGTCGCGTCGAATAGGGGATGGAAGCTCGCACGCGCATCGGCAAAAGCCTTCTGCAGAACGCGGGCATTAAAGTCGTCCAGATACAGGATGCCGATGTCGCTGCGAAACGCGCGGACGTCATCGATGATCTGCGACGTGGTGGTCTCGCGCATGATGAACTCGAACTTGCTGTCGCGGCAGCGCTCGACCACGTTGACAAAGGCCTCGACCGAAAAGGCGTAGTGCTGGGCGGAAATGGCGAGGCGGGCTTGCGGGGTGCCGCCGTCCTCGTAGCGGGCCTCGAGCATATCGGCCTGCTCTACGACCTGGCGCGCATAGCCCAAAAGCTCGGTGCCGTCGTTGGTGAGCGTGACGCCGCGGCTGGAGCGCGTGAAGATCTCCAGGTGGAGTTCCTGCTCCAGGCTTTTGACGGCGTTTGAGATGTTGGACTGAGCGGTATAGAGGCGCTGAGCTGCGGCGTTGATTGAGCCGGACTCTGCCACGGCGATCAGAAAACGAAGCTGCTGGAGGGTCATCGGCGCCGTCCTTTCGAGCGTTATCTACAAAACCGATAACAGGTTAGCGCTTTTAAGTGATTGACCGAGCGAAACAATGCTCGTACTATTCAAAACACACAAAGGCGGTAGGTAATTAAACCGACCACGGAACCGGGATGCGAAAGGAGGCCCGCATATGAAATGCTTACCAAGACGAATGCCGGGCTCCTGTTTGCGCCCGTTGGCGTGATCAGGAGACAGCGACTTACTTCTCTCTAATTTGTTTACTTTTGTTCGATCAAGGAGATCATCATGAGCCAGTTCATCAACAACCCCGAGCACACCTTTGGTTTCGATACCCTGCAGCTTCACGTTGGCCAGGAGAGCGCCGATCCCGCATCCGACTCCCGCGCCGTGCCTATCTACCAGACCACGAGCTATGTGTTCCGCAACTCCCAGCACGCCGCCGACCGCTTTGGTCTTGCCGATGCTGGTAACATCTACGGCCGTCTGACCAACTCCACCCAGGGCGTCTTCGAGGACCGTATCGCCGCACTCGAGGGTGGCGTGGCAGGTCTCGCCGTCGCCTCCGGTGCTGCTGCCATCACCTATACCCTGCAGGCTCTTGCTCAGGCCGGTGACCATGTGGTTGCCCAGAAGACCATCTACGGTGGCTCCTACAACCTGCTGGAGCATACGCTCTCCCAGTTTGGCGTCGAGACCACGTTTGTCGACGCTCATAACCTGGACGAGGTCGAGGGCGCCATCAAGGACAACACCACGGTCATCTATCTCGAGACGCTCGGCAACCCCAACTCCGACATCCCCAACATCGACGCCATCTCCGAGATCGCCAAGAAGCACGGTCTGCCGGTTGTCGTCGACAACACTTTCGGCACCCCGTATCTGTTCCGCCCGCTGGAGCATGGTGCCAACATCGTCGTCCACTCCGCAACCAAGTTCATCGGCGGCCAC
>CALLSB010000083.1:0-6183 GCA_938014225.1 uncultured Collinsella sp.
GCGCATGATTGGGCAGGCGCAGGGTGCCGAGCGCCTCGTCGTCGACGATCACCAACATGGGGACGCCGCCGCGATCGTCAAGCCACTTGGCAATCTGATCGATGCGGTCGCTGCGGATGCCATCGGAATCGAGGATCAGCAGGTCAAAGTCGTGCGCCGCGGTCGGCGAATCGGGAGTTGCCAGGCTCACCTCGACACCCAGGGTGGTCGTCAAGCTGCGGGCAAACTCGTGGAAGCGCGTCGTGCGCGCCATGAACAGGGCACTCTTTTCGGACATATCGGCCTCCAAGGAAATGAGCTCAATCGTACTGGAACAAGTCAGCGCGATTAGGAGTTCGCCAGGTAGTGCTTGATCTCCCACTCGGTGATCGTAGACTCAAACTTATGCCACTCGTCGCGCTTCTTTTTGAGGAAGAAGCTGTGGATGTGCTCGCCGAGGGCATCCTTCATAAACTGCGAGTCCTCAAACACGTCGAGCGCCTCTTTGAGCGAACGCGGCAGCGGCGTGTAGCCGGCCTCGACCATCTGGCGGTCGGTGAGCTTGAGCGTCTCGGCCGTGGCCTCGGGCGGGAGCTCCAGCTTGCGCTCGATGCCGTCCAGACCAGCCGCCAGCGTGACGGCGTTGACCAGGTACGGATTGGCCATGGGGTCGGGGCTGCGCAGCTCGATGCGCGTGGACAGCTGCTTGCCGGGCTTGTAGACCGGAATGCGGACCATACTCGCGCGGTTGCGCAGGCCCCACGTGGCGTACTGCGGCACAGAGTCTCCGCCCGTGGTGATGCGCTTGTACGAGTTGACCGTGGGGTTAGTGATGGCGCTGATCTCGCGCGCGTGCGCCAAGATGCCGGCCATGTAGTGCTTGGCGATATCGGAGAGGTGGTACTTCTCGTCGTCCTCGCCCCAAAAGACGTTGTTGCCGTCGTGGTCGAATAGCGACTGGCACAGGAACATAGCGCTGCCGTCCTCGCCCGCCAACGGCTTGGGCATAAAGGAGGCGTGGCACCCGCTCTCGTAAGCCTGCTGCTTAATGATGAGTTTGGCCGTGGTGATGGCGTCGGACATGCTCAGGGCCTCGGCATGGCGCAGGCTCATGCCGTGCTGCGAGCGGCCGGCGGCGTGGAAGGTGTACTCCACGGGCACGGACATCTTCTCGAGCGTGAGGACCGTGTTGCGGCGCAGGTCGCGAGCGGCATCGCTCACCGAAAGATCGAAGTAGCCCACGTTGTCGAGCGGCTCGGGGGTGTGCTCGTCGGGGAAGTAGTAATACTCCAGCTCGGCGCCCACGTTGAGCAGGTAGCCAGCCTTCTCGGCCCTATAGAACATGCGGCGCAACGCATCGCGCGGATCGCCGGCGAAGGGCTTGCGGTCGGGGGTGCACACATCGCAGAACACGCGGGCGACGCCGTTGTGGCTCGGGCGCCACGGCAAAATCTGGAAGGTCGAAGCATCGGGGAATGCGAGCATGTCGGCTTCCTCGGGCGTGGCAAAGCCCTCGATAGCGGAGCCGTCAAAGCCAATACCCTCCTCAAAAGCGACCTCGAGGTCCTCAGGGCTAATGGCAAAGTTCTTGAGGCGGCCGAGAATGTCGACAAACCACAGACGCACAAAGCGGATGTCACGCTGCTCTACGGAGCGGAGTACATAATCGATGTTCTGCTGGTTCATGTCGCTCCCCTTTCTTTCGGGCGGGTTTCGACTGGTCTATATCGCAGATACTATCGCAGAAAAATGTTTCCGCAGGGTTAAAGCGTATCAAGCGCTCAAAAAACGTGCGCGAACAGGCCGTTGCGAACGAGCGACTAGCGAGAGGTCGAGGCGCGGTGTTCGATGTGGCCGGGGATCTCGATGCGTTTGGGCGCGAGCTTTGCGGCCTCGCCCACCGTGGTGGTAACGACATCGATGCGCTCGGACAGGCGCTCGACCACGCGCTCGGCAATGGTAAGGGTGTCCTGCGCGGCCGTTGTCACACCGCCAAAGAGCACGTGGTTCCAGGGGTAGTCGTCAAACGTCGCGATTTTGAGCCCCGCCGGCAGCGAGGGACCAAGCTGCGCCAGCGCCTCGGTCAGACGCAGGAAAACCAGGCCGTTGACGGCGATAAGGCCGAGCCTTTTGCCCGCGTAGTCGCGGATGGTCTTGTCCAAACGGCCAACGCCCGTGGCGCCACCGTCGGCCAGGGTGACGACCTCGCCCGCAAGGCCGCGGCGCGAAAGCTCGTCGGCAAAGGCCTCGGCGCGCTCTCGACGCACGGGGCTATCGTCGCTTGCCTCGGTGAGCAGGCACAGACGCTCGCTGCCCGCAGCTGCCAAGGCGTCTACCAAGCCGGCGACCAGCTCACGGTTGTTAGATGTCACCAGGTCAACACCGCCGTCGGCAACGTCGCGGTCGAGCAGCACGACGGGCAGACGTCCCGCTGCCGCGGCGATCGCCTCGTCATTGCCTCCGCAGGTGTTGACGACCAGGCCGTCCACGCCGGCATCGATAAGTCTGGTGAGCGACTCCGCTTCCTTAGCGGGGTCGTTGCCGCTAATGGCCGTCATGAGCGAGCAGCCGCGCGCCGCGGCGCTGGCGGAAAGGCCCTCGAGCATGGCGCTCGAGAACGGGTTGGCGATGTCAGCCAGAATCACACCGATGAGGTTCGTACGCGAGCTGCGCAGATTGCGCGCGGCGGCACGTGGGCGATAGCCGGTGCGCTCGATAACTGCCGCGATGCGAGCACGGGTCTCCTCGGTCATTTGCCCGGGGCGGTTGTTGAGGTAGCGCGAGACCGTGGCCGGACTCACGCCCGCCTCGGCGGCAATGTCCTTGATTCTCATCTGCGCCATAACGCACCCCGTTTCCCAATTGTCGGCGATCTGAGCCATTTTAGGCATTTTTTTAAAAATCTCGGTTGCAAAACGCTGTAGGTGAGTATACTACAACTCGAAACGAAACCGATTTCGTAAACCGATTTCGGCGAGCGTTGGCACGCAGGTGCAAAGACGCACCCTACCGTCTTGGCACCTGCGTGCCAACGCCATATCAAAGGTGTACGCACGAGTAAAAGGAGCTGCGCGACCATGGGTAAAACGGTTCTTACCTTCGGCGAGATCATGATGAGGCTATCGCCCAAAGACCACCTGCGTATTGAGCAGGCAACCGAGTTTGACGTCCGCTACGGCGGCGCCGAGGCCAACACTGCGCTTTCCCTGGCCTACCAGGGCGACAAGGCCGCTTACGTCTCCGTTGTCCCGGCCAACCGTCTGGGCGAGTGCGCCCTGCGTTCGCTGAAGGCCTACGACGTCGACACCACGCGCGTCGTGCGTCAGGGCGACCGCCTTGGCTCCTATGTGTTTGAAGTCGGTGCCTCGCAGCGCGGCAACGGTTGCGTCTACGACCGCAAGTACTCTGCCATCAACATGGCCAAGCGCGACGTCTTTAACTGGGACGAGATCCTCAAGGGCATCGATGTCTTCTATTTCTCCGGCGTGACCCCCGCCGTCTCCGATGAGATGGCTACCGCCTGCAAGGATGCCCTCACCGCCTGCCGCGCCAAGGGCATCACCACCGTGTGCGACGTGAACTATCGCGGCAAGATGTGGTCGCCCGAGAAGTCGCAGGCCACCATGAAGGAACTCCTGCCGCTCGTCGACATCTGCATCGCCAACGACGAGGACGCACCCGCCGGCCTCGGCATGACCTGCGTCTCCGGCTCCCTTGCCCACGGCATCGAGGAGCGCGACACCTACGTCGAGATGGCCCGTCAGATTTGCGCCGAGTACGGCTGCAAGAAGGTCGCTTCGGTCGTCCGCAACATCTCCTGCGTCGAGCGCTCCATCTGGATGGGCATGCTCTATGACGCCGAGAGCGGCGAGCACTGGTTCTCCCCTGCTCACGATGTGCACGTGCTTGAGGGTGTTGCCGCCGGCGACGCTTTCAACGCCGGCCTGGTCCACGCCCTCATCAACGACTTCGATCCGCAGGCTGCCGTCAACTACGCGATTGCGGCTTCGATCCTCAAGCTCACCATCAAGGGCGATTCCAACTTGGTGACCGCAGGCGAGATCGCAGCCGTGGCATCCGCCGCCGACGGTGGCACCCGCGTCGCGCGCTAGTCCGTCTCCATTCCGCGGGCCGCAGCTTCCCAATCCCATACCCCTGCGGCCCGCTCCCCGATTCCTCCGGCCGGGCAAAACCACCAGTCCCATTCCGGTTTTGCCTGGCATTTCCTACACGACTGGTCGAGCAGCCGGTTTTGGAATTGCTTGAACCCCAAGCAGTGCCTCCGATAACCAATCCAAAATCGGCTCCTGACCAGCACATTTGGCAATCACGCGCCCATGCGCGCCACACATCGAAAGGAACATCATGTTCGATCAGTTCTATACCACGCTTGAGTCCCTAGGCATCGTGCCGGTCGTCGTGCTCGACAAGGTCGAGGACGCCGCTCCGCTCGCCCACGCCCTTATGGCAGCTGGCATGAAGTCCGCCGAGGTCACCTTCCGCACCGCCTGCGCCGCCGAGTGCATCGCCGCTATGGCCGAGGCCGAGCCCGAGATGTGCGTTGGCGCCGGCACTGTCCTGACCGTCGAGCAGGTTGAGCAGGCCCGCGCCGCCGGTGCCAAGTTCATCGTCTCCCCGGGTTACAACGAGGACGTCGTGAAGCATTGCATCGACATCGAGCTGCCCGTCCTTCCCGGCACCGTGACCCCTTCCGAGGTCACCGCAGCCGAGAACCTGGGCCTCAAGGTCACCAAGTTCTTCCCCGCGTCCCAGTATGGCGGCCTGAACACCATCAAGGCCCTCGCCGCTCCGTTTGTCGGTCACCGCTTTATGCCTACCGGCGGCGTGAGCACCGCCAACGTCGAGGAGTACCTGAGCTCCTCCGCCATCATCGCCTGCGGTGGCACCTGGATGGTCAAGCCGGCCCTGTTTGCCGACGGCGACTTCTCCAAGGTCGAGCAGATCGCCCGCGAGGCCATGGACGTCGTCAAGAAGGTCCGCGGCTAGGTTTAGCTCTCTATCGTGAAAGGGGGCGTGCCCTAGACCTCGCCCCCTTTCTTTTAAAGCGGCTCGGAAGCGCGCCGTTTCCGTCACGAACAAGAACCAAAACCGTCTTGTATGCTGATAGAACGTGACGGAAGCGACACGCCCCCGAGCCGCTTTGCCTACTCGGCTGGCAGTCGCGCTCAACTAAGACACTTCGACAAAAGCCGAACCATCAAAACAGCTGCGGCGCCGTCTGGAGGAATGGACCCTTGCTTCCGGTCTTTTCCTCCAAGCGGCGCCGCAGCTTTGTGCCCCGGTTACGCCCCAACGCAGTTGCGGTGAAATAGGGACTGTTTGCGCCACCTAGGCCGCAAAACAGTCCCTATTTCACCGCAACTTATATGGGGATTGATTAGATGAACGAGTCTTTAGACAGCTCAAAATAGTCGGGATGCAGGGCGATAACCGGGCCCTGCTCCTCGGGCATCAGGTGCAAGTGCGTCTCTGCCAGATAACTCGCCGCATCGGTATCGCCCCTCTTAATGGCCTCGAGAATCCGGCGATGCTGCCGACGAATCGGCTCCCAATCCAGGTCCTGCGACACCATACGCAACCAGTTGTATCGCTCAAAATGTGTGTTGACGCTCTTCATCCAATCCCACAACATGTGACGGCCGGCAATCTCAAAACACGTCTCATGGAACAGGTTGTCCAGGTCAAAGAAACGACGCGTCTCGCTATGGTCGAGCGACTCGGACTCGGCAAGAATCTGCTCGAGCCGACACTTCTGCTCGGGTGTGGCGGCAGAGCAGCATTTAATGAGCACGCTTCTCTCGAGTTTTTCGCGCAAGAAACAGGCGTTCTCGGCGCGCTCCATGCTGATTTTTGAGACATAGGTGCCGCTTTTGGGACGCGTTTCCACCAGCTCCTGCTCACGCAGGCGCACAAAGGACTCGCGAATGGGCGTGCGCCCGATTCCCGTCTCCTTTTCCAGACCAATCGCCGAAAGACGCGTGCCGGGCCTGAGCTCGGCATAGATGATCTTGGAGCGCAATGCGTTGTACGCCTGGTCTTGCAGGCTCTGATAATGCTGGTGCTGTTCCATAAAGCCCTCGGATAAGTCCTCGGTTAGTCGAATACCACCATGCAATACTATCGCATCCCCCGCCCCCTCATAAGTTGCGGTGGAATAGTTCCTGTTCAAGGCCTTCAGCAGCA
>CALLSB010000084.1:0-4406 GCA_938014225.1 uncultured Collinsella sp.
CGAGCTGATCGACGAAGCCGTGGCCCTGGCGACCGACGAAGGCGTGGACTTTGTCCTGGCGATCGGCGATGCCGATACCGCCGGCTTTGCGCGCGAACTCGCGCGTCGCATGGCGGTGCTCGATGTCGGCGAAGACGGTTTTGTCCCCTATGGATGCATTGTCTCGGAGGGCAAGGTGCCTGCTGTCGTGGGAGCCGGCGAGATTCCCGTTTTTGCCATCATCGCTCCCGAACTGCTTGAGGGCATTGGGTCTCCTCTGCGCGAGCTGCTCGGCAGTGTGTGCGCCGCGGCCTAATATCTGCCATAAAGGGATGGGTTATTTTTGGTAGGTAAAGCGTTTGACCTGCCAAAATAAACCTGTCCCTTTTTGGTCGGTTGCCGTTTGGGGGCGGATTGGCAACGCTCGCTGATTACGGTCTTGACCTGCGCTAGAATAGGGACATCTGATTATCCGGGCGCATGGAGGTATGCGCCCGTATGTTGAGGAGGACTTTATGGCAACTGTTGCCGCACCTATCGACGCTACGTCGACCGCCGCTTGGAAGGCGCTCGAGGCCCATCAGGAGAAGCTCGAGGCCGAGGGTATCGACCTTAAGGCATGGTTCGCTGCCGACGCGGAGCGCGTGAACAAGCTGAGCTTTGACGCCGGCGACCTGCACTTTGACCTGTCCAAGAACCTGGTGACCGATGAGACCGTCAAGCTGCTGTGTGATCTTGCCCGCGAGGTGAAGCTCGAGGAGCGCCGCGACGCCATGTTCTCCGGCGAGCACATCAACACCACCGAGGACCGCGCCGTCTTGCACACCGCGCTTCGCCGCCCGGCAACCGAGAAGGGCCAGCTCATCGTCGACGGCCAGGATGTCGTCGCCGACGTGCACGAGGTTCTCGACCGCATGTACGCCTTCGCCGAGCGCGTGCGCTCCGGTGAGTGGAAGGGCGTTACCGGCAAGAAGATCGAGCACCTGGTGTCCATCGGCATCGGCGGCTCCGATTTGGGCCCGGTCATGGCTTACGAGGCCCTGCGTCCCTATGCCGACGCCGGTATCGACTGCCGCTATATCTCCAACATCGACCCCAACGACCAGGCCGAGAAGCTCAAGGGTTTGGATCCCGAGACCACGCTCGTGATCATCGTCTCCAAGACCTTCACCACACTCGAGACCCTCACCAACGCCCGCGAGGTCAAGACCTGGATGCTCGAGCAGCTCAAGGCTCAGGGCGCCATCGACGGCTCCGATGAGCAGAACGCCGAGGCCGTGGCCAAGCACTTCGTCGCTGTTTCCACCGCACTCGAGAAGGTCGAGGCCTTCGGCATCGACCCCGCTAACGCTTTTGGTTTTTGGAATTGGGTCGGCGGCCGCTACTCCGTCGACTCCGCCGTGGGCCTGTCGCTGATCGTCGTGCTCGGTCCCGAGCGCTTCCAGCAGTTCCTCGAGGGCTTCCACGCCATCGACGAGTACTTCTGCAACACGCCGCTCGAGAACAATGCCGTCGCGCTGATGGGCCTGCTCAACGTCTGGTACGTCAACTTCTTTGGTTCCAAGAGCCACGCCGTGCTGCCGTACTGCCAGTACCTGCATCGTTTCCCGGCCTACCTGCAGCAGCTCACCATGGAGTCCAACGGCAAGCATGTCCGCTGGGACGGCAGCGCCGTGACCTCCGATACCGGTGAGATCTTCTGGGGCGAGCCCGGCACCAACGGCCAGCATGCCTTCTATCAGCTGCTGCACCAGGGCACCGTGGTGGTTCCGGCCGATTTCATCGCCTTCGCCAACACTGCCAACCCTGCGACCGACAGCGGTCAGGACGTGCACGAGCTGTTCCTGGGCAACTTCCTGGCCCAGACCAAGGCGCTCGCCTTTGGTAAGACGGCCGACGAGGTTCGTGCCGAGGGCACGCCCGAGCAGATCGTCCCGGCCCGCTGCTTTGAGGGCAACCGTCCGACGACCTCGATCTTCGGCGACACGTTGACCCCGTTCGCGCTCGGCGAGCTCATCGCCCTGTACGAGCACATTACGTTTGTCGAGGGCACGGTCTGGGGCATCGACTCCTACGACCAGTGGGGCGTCGAGCTGGGCAAGCAGCTTGCCAAGCAGATTACCCCGGCCTTCCACGACGACGCCGCCAAGGCCGAGCAGGACGCTTCGACCCAGGCGCTTATCGAGTTCTATCGCGCGCATCGCAAGTAGTCGCTGCTGTTAACGCATCGCGCCTTATGGTCAGGGGCCCGTATCCTATCGGATGCGGGCCCCTTTGCTTTGCCGTGGTCCCGGGGCGCACGGCCTTTGTGGAACATCGCCGGGGCGCCGCGCGCTGCGAGAACCCTGCGCCTAGATCTCGGCCTCCGCATGGCCTCGCTGCGCCTCGGGCAGCTCCCCGTAGAGCGGATGGTCTTCGAGCCTAAAGCGCTCGACCTGTTCGGGAGTGCGACCGCGTACAAAGAGCCACGAGCGATCAATCGGCGTCGCCATGAGCGTGCTGGGCAGCGCGTCGGCGCGGTCGGAAAACACCCGGGCGCTCTCGGGATCCTGGAACGCCAGCACCAGATGCGTGTCGCAGTTGCCCATGATGGAGCGTGCGCGTGCCTCGCCATAGAGCGCATCGAGCTGGTTGGTCGACTGCAGCAGCAGCGTTGCCCAGATGTTGCGGCTTCGGATAATCGAGAGCACGTTGTCGATCTGGGGGATCTGCAGATTTGCGAAGTCATCGAGCATAAAGCGCACGGGCACGGGCAGGCTGCCGTCGGGCTGCCTATCGGCCTCACGAATGAGGCCCATAAACGCCTGCGAAATAAAGAGGCCGGTCAGCGGATCGAGATTGCGGTCAATATCGCTCACGGTTACAAACAGGGCGCAGGGGGTGTGTCCCATGGAAGCGAAGTCCACCTGATGACACTCACGATAGAGCTGTGCCGCACCGTCGAATCCCAGACACATGACCTTTTCGGCAAGGATGCCGACGATGCTCGCGTGCATGCGCTCGGCATTTTGCGTAATGGCGTAGCGCCGCCATAGCGAGAGGGCATAGCTTTGGGGGTCGGTCGTGATCAGGTCGTCAAACAATCGACCCGTGGCACCATCCTGCAGGTGCTCGATCAGCTTGATGACCGAGCTGATCGTCTGCTCGTCGGCGGGTAGCTGTTCGGTGACGTAGGCGATAAGACACGACAGCAGGTTTGCCGCCGCATGATCCCAAAAAGGCTGGTTGTTGTCCTCGATGGGGCAGATGGCCTTTGCCACCGAGAGGATGTCCTGCTGGTTGGGCCTGCCGTCCGCCTTGCGGCGAATGTGCCTCAGGGGGTTGTAGCCGCAGCGCTCGATGCCGGGCGCAAGGGCCGGGATGGTGTTGAGGTCGGCGAAGTTGAGACATTGCACGCGGTAACCGTGGGCTGCCAGCACGGGTCCCACTTCGCGACAGAGCGTGCCTTTGGTGTCGAGCACGATGTAGCTTGCGTTCATTTGTAGCAGGTTGGGCTTGAGGACGTTTCGGGTCTTGCCGGCTCCCGAGGGGCCGATCACAAGTGCATTGTTGTTGAGTCCCGTTTGGCGGGTGTCGCAGGAAAGCGTTCGATCCTTGGCGAGGATGGTGGACGATGCGGACTCTGATGCGGCGAGGCGGCTGGCGAGGTTAGACATGGGCGACCTCCTTGATGGTCGAGAGGATTTCGTGGGCAAAGCCGAGCTCGACGGCGCGCTCGGCCGAAAGGTAGGTGTCTTTTGCAGTGAGGGACTGGATGCGCTTGGGCGTGAGGCCGCTGCGGTCCGAGAGGATTTGCGTGAGGGTCTTGCGGGTCTGCATGAGACGCCGGCTGGTTTCCTGCAGCGCAAGTGCCGAGCCGCCTGCCCCCTGGGGGATCAGCGGGTCGTGAATCATGAGCTCTGCATGGGGCGCCATACGGCGATCATCGCCGCCCATAAAGATCACGGCGCCCATGGACGCGGCGAATTCCAGGCAGACGGTGCGGATGGGGCACGATGCGAGGCGCATGGCGTCATAGATCGCAAGACCCGATCGCACGCTTCCGCCGGCGCTGGCGACAAATATGGTGATGGGGCGGCTAGGGTCGGTGGCATCGAGCAGGCGAATCTGCTGGCATAGGTCGTGGGCCATCGGGGTTTCGATGTTTCCCATGACGGAGAGCTCGCGACGGGCGAGCATCTCATCGTAAATGCTGGTGAGCGTGATACCTCGGGCGGATTCACGCATGGTGAGGGGGCTGATGATGGGGGAATGATTGGTGTCCATGAGGACTCCTTTCTGTTGGTTGTGTTGTGGAATAGGATTGTTGCCCGCGGAGGGGCTGGCGGGCTACAGGGTTCGTCCGAGCCTGAGATCGAGCTCGGTTGTGGGGCAGGCTGCCTGTTCGTGCGGCTCGCAAGCGCCAAGGGCTCCAAAGCGATGGAGCG
>CALLSB010000085.1:0-2152 GCA_938014225.1 uncultured Collinsella sp.
GAGCACAACCTTGCCAAGGTTGGGGTCGCGGGTTCGAGCCCCGTTGTCCGCTCCAAACGTAACAGCCCGACTACTACGGTAGCCGGGCTTTTTCGTACCCGTCGCCTGGGCTCGAACCCGCGAGGGAGCGATCGTTTTGGGGCGTGGCTGTGGCGTTGTTTGTCGCGAATGTCCGCTTTGGGCGTATCATCGTGGGCATCTCGCATAACCTCGTTGCAAGGGAGATACGCCCCATGGCTACAGAAAAGTCTTCTTCGCGCTCATGGATGTCCGATGCCGCGATCTATCAGATCTACCCGCGCTCGTTTAATGATTCGACTGGTTCGGGTCTGGGCGATATCGCGGGCATTACCCAGCAGATGGACTATCTTGAGCGACTGGGTATCGAGGCCATCTGGCTGAGCCCGTTTTACCCTTCGCCTCTTGTCGATGGCGGCTATGATGTGGCGGACTACTGCGATGTCGACCCACGTCTCGGCTCGCTTGACGACTTCGATGACATGATCGCTGCGGCTCACGCGCGCGGCATCAAGGTCATCGTCGACATCGTGCCCAACCATTCATCCAACCAGCACCCCTGGTTCAAAGCCGCTCTTGCCGCCGGCCCCGGATCGCCCGAACGCGCCCGTTATATCTTCCGCGATGGTCGCGGCGAGCATGGCGAGCTGCCTCCCACCAATTGGAATGCCAACTTTGGCGGCCCCGCATGGACGCGTGTTGCGGACGGTCAGTGGTATCTGCACATGTTTACGCCCGAGCAGCCGGACTTTGACTGGTCATGCCCTGAGGTTCACGCGCTCTTTTGCGACGTCCTGGCGTTTTGGAGCGATCGAGGCGTCGACGGCTTTCGCATTGATGTGGCGCAGGGTCTCGCCAAGGATCTCGACCGCGATGACCTCGACCGGTGGCATCTCGCCGAGGGCGATGACATGGTTGACGACGGCACCCATCCGCTGTGGGACCGCAATGAGGTCCACGAGATCTATCGCGAGTGGCGCCGCGTGTTCGACCGCTATAATCCGCCGCGCAGTGCCGTTGCCGAGGCGTGGGTGCTGCCCGAGCGCCAGTATCTCTACGCGCGTCCCAGCGAGCTTGGCCAGACATTCAACTTTGAGTTTGCCAAGGCCACTTGGACCTATGATGACATGCACACTGCAATCGAGAAGGGCTTGAAGGCAGCCGTCGAATCCGATTCCGCCTCGACCTGGGTACTCTCCAACCACGACGTGCCGCGCGTGGCGACACGCTATGCCCTGCCGCAAATCAAGGCGACGCGCTACCACCAGATTGCGCTCGACTGGCTCTTGCGCGACGGGTCGTCTTATGACGAGGACCGTGAACTCGGCGAGCGCCGCGCGCGGGCGGCCCTTTTGCTTGAGCTGGCGCTTCCGGGCTCGGCATACGTGTATCAGGGTGAGGAGCTCGGCCTTTTTGAGGTGGCTGATATCCCGTGGGCTGCACTCGAAGACCCTACTGCGACCAATACGCACGGACCGAAGCGTGAGAAGGGGCGCGACGGCTGTCGTGTGCCCCTGCCGTGGGTGGCGGCGGACGATCCCGCGCATGGCGGATCGTTTGGGTTTTCGCCGGCAGACGCCGATGCGGCGCCCCATCTGCCGCAGCCTGCATGGTTTTCCGATTATGCTGCCGATAGGGAAGAAGTGGACCCGACATCGATGCTTGCGCTCTATCGTGACGCCCTCTGGCTGCGGCGCAAGCTGCGCGGGTGCGCCAACGATCTTGCGTGGCTCGATCTTGACGGGCGCACCGGTCTTGCGGATGGTGCCGAGGGCGCTGAGGGCGGCGTCATCGCCTATCGCCGCGATAACGGCTGGGCGTGTGTGACGAACTTCGGTGCAGCACCCGTGGAGCTGCCGGCGGGCAGGGTCCTGCTCACCTCATCACCGCTTGCAGACGGCAGGCTCGCGCAGGACAGCTCTGCCTGGATCATGCTCGGTGAGATGTAGGGGCATCTCGCTGCGAGCCTGCGTTTGTTCGCGCCTTTCGTGACGACTGATGCCCTCGCGAGAGCGTCGCAAAACTTTTCAAAAAAAGTTCTTGCATAGGATGCGGGCATCACGTAAGATTAATCCTCGTAAGCGGACATGGCTCAGTTGGTAGAGCACAACCTTGCCAAGGTTGGGGTCGCGGG
>CALLSB010000086.1:0-16953 GCA_938014225.1 uncultured Collinsella sp.
GCCGCGCGGCAACGCGGGGCGATGAGCTCGGTCGGGGGATAGGGCCCGCTTCGCCCGCCGGCCCGTAAATTGTATCATCCAGTGTGGAGCGTGAGTGCCCGTTGCCGCGTGCGACGGGCTTGCAATAAGAGGAGAGCCATGTCGAAGCAAGCGGTCGTTGGAATCTTGGCGCATGTCGATGCCGGCAAGACCACGTTGGCCGAGGCCATGCTGTTCAACGCGGGTCGCATTCGCAAGCGCGGCCGCGTGGACGATGGCGATTCGCATCTGGATACGAACGAGATTGAGCGCGAGCGCGGCATTACGATTTTCTCGTCGCAGGCCGTGCTCGACCATGGCGATACCCACGTCATGCTCGTGGATGCACCGGGGCATGTCGATTTTTCTGCCGAGGCGGAGCGCACATTGCGCGCGCTCGACTATGCGATTTTGGTTGTGGGTGCCAACGATGGCGTGCAAGGGCACACCGAAACCCTGTGGCGCCTGCTTGCGCGCTATGACATTCCGACGTTCATCTATATCAACAAAATCGATTTGGAGAATCCCGGCCGCGATGTTTTGCTGGCACAGCTTGGGCAGCGTCTTTCCGAAGGCTGCCTGGATGCCAACGAACTGTTGGCGGGCGGTGCCGTTCAGGAGGACGCTGCTGCGTTGGACGAGGCGGCGCTCGAGGAGTTTCTTGAAGCGGGTGAGCTTTCCGTCGCAACGCAGTCGCGCATGGTTGCCGAGCGCAAGCTCTTTCCCTGCTTTGCCGGCTCGGCGCTCAAGGACCAGGGCGTGGACGAGCTGCTGGATAGTATATGCGCGCTGATGCGTGAACAGGCGTGGCTCCCGGAGTTTGCCGCGCGCGTCTATCGTGTCAGCCGCGGGGATCGCGGCGAGCGCTTGGCATGGGTTAAGGTGACCGGCGGCACGCTGCATGCCAAGCAGATGATCGCCGGGCGTTCCGGTGCCGAGGCATGGGAGCAGAAGGTCGATCAGGTACGCATCTATAACGGCGAGAAGTATGAGCTTGCCCAAGAAGTTGCTGCTGGCGGTATTTGCGCCGTGACGGGTCTTGCGCACGTTCGCCCGGGAGACGCCCTGGGCGCGGAGCCCGCGGGCGATGCGCCTGTCATTGCGCCGGTCCTCACCTATACGGTGCTTCCGGGCGAACACGATGTCCACGCGGTGTTCAAAGCGCTGACTGAGTTGGCGGACGAGGATCCCATGCTCGGCGTAAGCTGGAATACGCATCTTGAGCAGATTCATCTGCAGTTGATGGGCGCCGTGCAACTCGAGGTCGTGCAGCGGGTGCTGGCCGATCGCTTTGGCCTTGCGGTCGAGTTTGAGCTCGGCGGCATTCTCTATAAGGAGACTATTTCGCAGCCGGTCGAGGGCGTGGGCCACTTTGAGCCACTGCGCCACTATGCCGAGATGCATCTGCGCCTGGAGCCGTTGCCAGCGGGTTCGGGCGTGCAGTTTGGCACCGTGACCTCGACCGACGAGCTCGATCTTAACTGGCAGCGTCTGGCGCTCACCAACGCCATGGAGCGCGATCATCTGGGCGCGCTGACCGGCTCGCCCATCACCGATGCGCGCACACCGAGGGCGGCGATTTTCGCCAGGCCACGTACCGCGCGATTCGCCAGGGTTTGATGCAGGCACGTGAGGCCGGCACGGCGGTGCTGTTGGAGCCGTGGTACCACTTTGAGCTCGAGGTGCCGGGGGAGTGCGTGGGCCGGGCGCTCTCGGACGCCACGCGCATGGGTGCCGAGTACGAGCCGCCGACGATGGCGAGAGACCGGGCGAAGCTTGTGGGTCGCGTGCCGGCTTCCGAGGTGCAGGATTACGCGCTGGAGGTGGCTGCCTACACGAGCGGTCGCGGGCATCTGTACCTGGAGTTCGCCGGCTATTCGGCTTGCCATGATGCCGAGCGCGTAATCGAGACGGCCGCCTATGAGCCCGAGGCCGATCTGCCCAACACGCCCGACTCGGTCTTTTGCTCTCACGGCGCCGGCTACACGGTCAAATGGTACGACGTACCCGCCGCAGCTCACGTAAAGGTCGATCCCGCCACCTTCCGCCCCTGGCGAGCAGCAGACGCCGAGTTTTTCGGCCATAGGTGATAGAGGGTCAGACTCTTTACCGCATTTAATTGGTATAACTCGGTATAAGTTGGTATAACTGTTACCAGGGTTTACCGATCCGAGGAGGCCGACATGAATCCAAATCCCTTTAAGCCAACGGCAGGCAAGCGGCCTCCGATGCTCATCGGTCGAGAGTCGGTCATCGAAGATTTTGAGGAAGGACTCGACAACGGCGCCGGAGCGCCGGGCAGGCTCATGCTCATTACGGGAAACCGCGGCTGCGGCAAGACGGTTCTCCTGCGGGAGCTGCAACGTCTAGCCAGCGAGCGCGGATGGGCGGTTGTCTCCGATTCCGCTTCGCTTGGCTTGTGCGACCGCCTGGCCGACGCGCTTCGCTCGAATAAACCCGTTGTGACGTCAATGGAATTCGGGCCGTCGTTTGGCCGGATGTCGGTCGAGGCGGCGCGGGCAAAGGGCGAGTCGTTACGAGGGCTGGTCAACGAGCGCCTCAAGAAGCTCGGTCCAGGCAAGGGCATACTGTTTGCGATTGACGAGGCGCAGTCTGCGTCTATCGAGGAGCTGGCGGCTCTTGCCGTTCTCTATCAGCAAGTGCTCGGAGATCAGGATGCTACGGGATTGCCCGATAGCGACCAGCGCGGTCTTGCGCTGGTGTTCGCCGGCTTACCCAGTATGGTTGACGATCTGCTCGAAGAGCCGAGCGTGACGTTTTTGCGGCGTGCCCAGCAGCGTACGCTGGGGTCGATATCTTTGCCCAGGGTGCGGGATTCATATATCCAGACAGTCGAGAGTACCGGTCTCTGCGTCGATGCGGAGACGGCGGACCTTGCGGCGCACAAGAGCATGGGGCATCCCTATATGGTTCAACTGGTGGGCTATTACATGTGGCGGTCTGCCGTCCGGCGTGGCTCTCAGATCATTGAAAGGTGCGATGTCGAGGATGGCCATGCGGATGCCGTCTCCGAGTTCTACGAAGCGGTCGACGCGCCCCTGTATTATGGATTGCGCAGCCCGCAACGCCTCTTTATCGAGGCCATGGCGGTTGACGAGGGTAAACCGACGCGTATGGCGGATATCATTGAGCGCTGCGACCGTACTCAGAGTTGGGCGAGCAAATATCGCGCAAGCCTGATTCGCGAGCGCGTCATCGAGGCTGCCGGATACGGCCTCGTCCGGTTTACCGTGCCCATGCTGGGCGAGTACATTCGCAATCGAGTTTTATGGCATGAGTAGGGTGATAAAGGTGACGGAACAGAAGATGAGCCCGCAGGCTATCGAGGTGCGTGGCGCGCGCGTCCATAACCTCAAGGACATCGATATCGATATTCCGCTGGGAAGGCTCGTGGGTATTGCCGGCGTGTCGGGTTCGGGCAAGAGCTCGCTGGCGCTGGGGGTTCTTTATGCCGAGGGCTCGCGCCGCTATCTGGAGGCGCTCAGCACCTATACCCGCCGTCGTCTGACGCAGGCCGAACATGCCCAGGTGGATGAGGTCTTGCACGTGCCGGCGGCGCTCGCGCTGCACCAGCGTCCGAGCGTGCCGGGCGTGCGCTCCACCTTTGGCACCATGACCGAGCTCAACAACAGCCTGCGTCTGCTCTTTAGCCGTTGCGCCCATCACGTGTGCCCGCATTGCGGGGCGCGTGTGGAGCCAAGCCTCAACGTAGCGGCTGGCCTGTCGCTCACGTGTCCGACGTGCGGCCGCGAGTTCTACGCTCCGAGCGCCGAGGACCTTGCCTTTAACAGTGGCGGTGCATGCCCCACCTGTGGCGGCACCGGTGTCATGCGCGAGGTGGACGAGGCGAGCCTGGTGCCCGACGAGTCAAAGACCATCAACGAAGGTGCGGTGCTTCCCTGGGGTACGCTCATGTGGGATTTGATGAAGCAGGTCGCCGGCGAGATGGGCGTGCGCACCGACGTGCCGTTTAACCAGCTCACGCCTCAAGAGCGCGACATTGTGTTCCACGGTCCGGCGGTTAAGAAGCACATTCTCTACGTTCCCAAAAACGGCGAGGGCGCCACGCCGCTCGACTTTACCTATTACAACGCCGTCTATACCGTCGAGAATGCGCTCGCCAAGGTTAAGGACGATAAGGGGCTCAAACGCGTTGCGCGCTTTTTGCGCGAGGCGCCATGCCGCGACTGTGGTGGCACGCGTCTTTCCGAGGCTGCGCGCCAGCCCCAAGTGCGCGGTATCAATCTGGCGCAGGCCGCGGCCATGACGCTGGGCGAGGCGATTGAGTGGGTGCGCGGGGTGCCCGCATCCTTGCCGCCCGAGATGCGGCCCATGGCGACGGATATCTGCGATTCGTTTTTGAGCGTGGCCCATCGTCTGGTCGACCTGGGTCTCGACTACCTTTCGCTCGATCGCGCCGGTGCTACGCTCTCCACGGGTGAGCGCCAGCGTGTGCAGCTTGCTCGCGTGGTGCGCAACCGATCGACAGGCGTGCTTTATGTGCTGGACGAGCCCTCGATCGGCTTGCATCCTGCCAATGTCGACGGCCTGGTTGGTGTGATGCGCGACCTGGTGGGCGACGGCAACACCGTGGTTGTTGTCGACCACGACACGCGCGTGCTGGCGGAAGCCGACTATCTGGTCGAGATGGGCCCCGTTGCCGGAGCGGGCGGCGGTAAAGTGATCGCTGCAGGTACGGTGGACGAGGTCGAACAATCGCAGGGCAGCCGCATCGCCCCGTTTTTGCGCGCAGACCCCAAACGCTTGCGCCCACAGGTGACTGACGACGAAATGTTCGACCAGGGCCACATCCGCATGGCAACCGATACCATCCATACCGTCAAGCCGCTCGAAGTCGATATCCCGCGCGGCCGCCTTGTCGCGGTGACGGGCGTTTCGGGTTCGGGTAAGACGACGATGGTGCTCGAGACGCTCATCCCGGCGCTCAAGGCTCAGGCAACTGGCGAGCGCCTGCCAAGCCATGTGCACTGGGTCGATGCCGAAGGCATTGCCCGCGCCAACCTGATTGACGCCACGCCCATCGGCGCCAACGTGCGCTCGACGGTAGCGACCTATGCCGACATCCATGATGAGCTGCGTCGCGCCTTCGCCCGCACGCCTGAGGCCAAGGCAGCCGGCTACAAGGCAGGTGCCTTTAGCTACAACACTGGCGCCTTGCGCTGCCCTACGTGCGATGGCACGGGCTCGATATCGCTCGACGTGCAGTTTTTGCCCGATGTCGAGATCGTCTGCCCGGCATGCCGCGGCTCACGTTATGCAGACGCGGCTTCGCATATCCATCGCGAGGGCAAGGACGGGAGCCTGCTTACGTTGCCGCAGCTCATGGACATGAGTGTGGACGAGGCTATCGACGCCACACTGGGACTCAAGAAAGTTCAGACGCGCTTGCAGACCTTGCACGACCTGGGCTTGGGTTATCTCACGCTCGGTGAGCCCACGCCGGCGCTTTCAGGCGGCGAGGCGCAGCGTCTTAAGCTCGCGAGCGAGATGGGCCGTGTGCAGGACGACGCCGTGTTCGTATTCGACGAGCCTACGATCGGCCTGCATCCGCTCGATGTTCAGGTATTGCTGAGTGTGTTTGACGGCCTCGTTGCCAAGGGCGCCACGGTTATCGTGATCGAACACGATCTCGACCTTATCCGTAACGCCGATTACGTGATCGACATGGGCCCGGGCGGTGGCGATGCCGGCGGGCAAGTCGTCTGCGCCGGTATGCCGGGGGACATCGCGGCCTGCCCCGCAAGCATCACCGGTCGTTATCTATAGGCGATGTGACAAAGGGGCAGACCCTTTGTCACATTGACTTCTATTTCACGCATTGGGCGGCGAGATAGTCGCGGAAGAATGGCAATTCAAATGCGACGAGCCCTCGTCCTCGTTCCCCGATGATGCCGGCATCTATCATGCGGCGTCGGTAGCGGGAGACCTGCTGCGGCGAACGCTTAAGGCGCTCGACAAGGTCAGCGGTGGTGGACTCTTCCTCGTCATCGAGCATGGCGATGAGGAATCGCTTGTCCTCTGCAGTGAGTTCCCGATAGGTTGCCGCGAGGATTCGGTCGTCCATCTCGTCGCGCGCGATTTTGATTCCCAGGTCAAAGTCGCGTGATGAGATTTCCTTCGAATCGCTTGTGAGATCCCAGGCACGGTAGCCTACGAGTTGCAATAGGAAGGGAAAACCAGAGATCGAGCGAACGGCTCTATCGATTCCCTCAGCATCTGCCAGGCGATCGTTTTCCTGGATCGTGCGAATCAAGGCCTCGCGTACGTCATAGTCGGCAATGCGACCCAGATGATATTGTTGGGCGCGGCGAAGGAACGAGACCGTCTTGTGGTTCAGCAATGTCGAGACGTTGTTGGGAAGTCCCGCCATGAGCAGTGCGACGCGTTTTCCATCGGTCACAAAGTGCTGATACGTCGCTGCGAGCTGAATCATCTCGTCGAGTGTCGGGTCCACCTCGTCAACCGTGACGAGCAGACCGGTGCCCGCCTCGTTGAGCTGGTCGATGATGTCGCTCATGCGATAGCGCCAGGTTGAGGCATCGTGAACGCGATTGACCTCAATGCTGCCGAGCGGTGCAATTCCAAGCCCAGTTACTTCGAAGTTGTTAGACGGGTCGATGAGATGGCCTGCAGCACGTTTCGCCCCGAACTCGATTTCCTCAAGCATTCCCGGGAGCGCGGTCGTCTTTACGGCAATCCAGCCGTGGGATTCCGCCCTTGTCGCAAGCGACGACATGAGAGCGGTTTTACCGGTTCCACGCGCGCCTGAGAAGATCGAGGTCAACTCTGGGCGCCTGCGCTGGCTCAAGAAGGCACGGTCCAAATCCCGAATAATCTGTTGTCTGCCAGCGAGATGGGCAGGAACCTCACCAAAGCTGGGGGTAAATGGGTTCTCGAGATATTCCACAATGCCCTCCTTTCACACCGTCGTTTAACTTCATTTTATTTTAGTTAATTCTGATTAAAAGTGAGGGCTCTTTATCTAGAGCATCAATTAGGCGTGTGTGCCGTCGGCGTGGCGCTTGAATGTGACAAAGGGACAGTTCCTTTGTCACATTCCCGGAAAGCTTGCCTGGCGCAGGGCTTCGTAGAGGACGATGGCGGCGCTGTTGGAGAGGTTGAGTGCACTGATACGGTAGTCGTCCGGGTTGACGAAGTTACCGCAGATATCTTGCTGAAGGATAGCTTCGTGGCTGTCCTCGGCATGCCCCAGCGATTCCTCGTGGGCTTCCCAAGCCTCAGCGTTATCGAGTGAGTCGCAATCGCGCAGCATCGGGATGCGCTCGCAACGCTCGGGAGCTGCGGCAAGCAGTGGCTCGGGAATGCCCGAGCTCTCGCTGCCAAAGACCAAGTAGTCACCGTCGCGGTAGGTGCTCTGCGCATAGGTGCGGCGTGCCTTTTTGGTCAGCAGATGCAGGCGCTCGTCGGCGGGGGAGAGGTCGTTGCGCGCAAGGAAATCCTCCCAGCCGGTATAGGTCGTCACGTCCAAGTTTTGCCAGTAGCCCAGGCCGGCGCGACGTACCGTCTTGTCGTCGAGCGAAAAGCCCAGTGGCTCCACCAGATGTAGACGGGCGCCGGTGACCACGCAGGTACGGCCGATATTGCCCGTATTGGCCGGAATCTCGGGCGCATACAGCACGATGTTGAACATGAATCTCCTTGGCTCAGAACGAAAAACCACCACGAAGGGGACAGGCACCTTCGTGGTGGTTTGGCGGTTACGTAGCGGAAAAATGTCCGCTTGGATAAACCTAGGCGCGGTGCCAGTCGGTCAGGCAAGCATCGAGGGAGGCGATGAGCGCATCCTTGTCCATGTGACGGCCGATGATGCACAGGCTCGTCATGCGGTCGCCCGTCTCGTCGTCCCAAATCTGCATGATCTCGGGGTTCTCGTCGATGATCTTCTGCTTCTCGCCTTCGGGCGCAGAATCAACAAACAGACCGTTCTCCATCAGGCGCATCTGGTGGCCGGCCTGCTCAAACATGTAGCACATGTCCGGATCGCCGGTCTGCCACAGCGGACCCTTGACGCGTATGACTTCGTCGGGCCACTCCTGCTCAACAAAATCGGTGAACTTCTGCAGGTCAAACGGCTTGCGGCGCGAGTAAACAAAGGTCTCGATGTCATACTCGAGCACCTCGGGGTCGTCGTGCTCCTCGGGATGCTCCATGGCCTCGATCCAGGCGGCGGAGTTGTAGGCGCGCATAAAGTCGAAGCGGTCGGTATCGAGCAGCTCCTCCATGGGGACCTCGCCGTTTTGAGCCTCGACGATCACGGCGTCCTTCTGCAGGCTGCGCACGATGGCCTTGAGCTCGGCGATCTGCTCAGGGCTCACGGTATCGGTCTTGTTGAGGATCAGCGTAGAGCAGAACTCGATCTGCTGGATGAGCAGGCTCTCGATGTCGTCCTCGTCGATATCCTCGGCCAGCAGGTCGCGACCGCCGTTGAACTCGTCGTACATGCGGGCGCAGTCGACCACGGCCACGATGTTGTCGAGCGCGAGCTTGGGCTCGCCGCCCACCTTGGCCTCGTCGCAGAAGCTCGAGATGGTGTAGGCGATGGGGATGGGCTCGCAAATGCCCGAGGCCTCGATGATGATGTAGTCGAAGTTGCCCGAATCGGCGATGCCCTGCAGCTGGTTGGCAAGGTCGTCCGAAAGCGTGCAGCAGATGCAGCCGTTGGTGAGCGGGATGAGGTCGTCGGTCTCGGAAAGGCCACCGTCGGCGATAAGGCTGGCGTCCACATTGATCTCGCCGATGTCGTTGACGATCACGGCGGCGCGGATGCCGCCGTCGTTAGCGAGGATGTGGTTGAGCAGCGTGGTCTTGCCGGCACCGAGGTATCCGGTAAGCATGATGATCTTCACGGGTTTGTTGGGCATGTGCCCTCCTTTGTTAGACATGGCTTACAGTTGAATCATATGCCAAACGTTCGCTCTTATACCCACGCGCCGGCAAATAACACAGGCTACTCCCAGGCTCCCCATACATCGGGGCAATAACCGACGGTGGCCTTCTTACCGTTGCGCACGATGGGCTCGGCTAGAACCTGCTGGTTCTCGAGCAGCTTGTCGAAGCGCTGGCTAGGGGTGAGGTGCTGGATGAGCGCGAGCGTCTCCTCGTCCTTGGCTTTGGGGTTGAGCAGCTTGTCGATGCTGCCGACCGCCTGCATCACGCTCGTGAGCTCGCCCTTGCTCATCTCCTTTTCCTTAAGGTCGATAAACTGCACCTTAATGCGGCGCTCTTTGAAGAAGCGCTGTGCTTTCTTGGTATCGAAGGACTTTTTGGTGCCAAAAATCTGCACGTTCATGTATTTGTTCCGCCGTTCTACCTGATGAAGTTGGTCGTTGCTCGATCTGCCTCGGGTGCGTTGATGCCGGCGGCCTGTCCTGCCTCGATACAGCGAAGGAGCCAGGCCATGTTTTTGCCGATGTTGCGCATGGTGGCAAGGCCCTCGGCGTCCCCATTGGCGTCGCCGGGCACGCGACCAAACACGTTGTTCCAGTACGTGGAGGCAACCACGGGCATCTGGTTGATGGTGAAGTACTTGTTGAGTACGTCGAAGGTCGTCGACGTACCGCCGCGACGGGCGACGGCGATGGCAGCGCCCGGCTTGTGCGCAAAGGCCTTGCTGCCGGCATAGAAGGCGCGATCGAGGGCCGAAAGGATGCGGCCGCTGGGGTGCGCATAGTAGACAGGTGAGCCAAAAACAAAGCCATCTGCCTGCTCGGCGGCAGCGATGAGCTCGTTCACTACGTCATCGTCAAAGGTGCAGCGACCGCCAAGCTTGCCGCACTGGCCGCAACCGATGCAATCGCGAATGGGCTTGGCGCCCAGCTGAAACACCTCGGTATCAATGCCTTCGGCATTGAGCTGCTCGGCGACCTCGGCGAGTGCGCGGGCGGTGTTGCCGTTTGCCTTGGGGCTGCCATTGACCAAAAGAACCTTCATCACAAACTCCCTCTGCTTTTGGTGACTTCTGCAGAGGATTATCGCACGATGGGGGAGGCGGCGCGGGCGCGGTGCTAATCCAGTTTGGTACCTGGCACCTGCACGGCTTTCCCGAGCAACGCTTTGAGCTCGTTCAAAATGGAAACGGGCTGTCGGTCAACGCTGTTCAGATGGAGCGTGGCCACGCGAATGGGCGGCTGATATTCAAGCGAGCCGATGAGCACGGGAGAACCCAGGAATCGTTCGATTTCGTTTGCGAGCTCGTCGATTGCCTCGGGGCCGAGCTCATCGAAAAGCGCCACGAACATTGGTCCCGTCGAGCGGAACAGGCGACCCTTGCCGCGCGAACAATCCATGAGGCAGGCGGCGCTTTCGGCGAGCACGCGGTCGCCTGCATCGAATCCAAAGCGGGCATTGACTTCGGCGATATCGTCGACCTTAATGGCAATAAAGCCTGCCTTGCGCGGCACGCGACGCATTTCGCCAATGGCGTTGACCAGGGCGTGAATATCGCCCAGGCCGGTCACGGAATCGGTCGTATCTGCCAAGCTTCGGTTGACGATAATGCCCACATACATGCTGGGCTCGGTATCGGTGCCGTCCAAGCGGTAGCCCGTGCAGTCGCAAAGCACGTATTTTCCGGTGGCGTCCATTACGCGATACTGCATGTAGTGGAAGTGCCATGTGCCGTGTATCACCATGTCGAGCTCGGCGCGTACGTTGTCGCGGTCCTCGGGATGAACGCGGGCGAGCCACATGTCGAGTGAGTTAAAAGGGTGCTGGGAGGGCAGGTCAAAATCGCGCACGGCGTTAACCGACCATTGCGATTCGCCCGTATCGAGATTGAGGATAAACGGATAGCGCGTCTCGGAGCTCATGGAGATCGCTTGGAATACGCGGTCGTTGCAGGGAAGCTGATCGACGATTGGGCGTTGCGGGGCGTCATCGTCTTTCGGTTGCTGCACACGATGCATAAGCTTATAGCGATACATCTTGCGATCGGCATCCATCGTCATCTGGCGACGCGTGTCGCCAGCAAGTGGATCGACGCGCGAGCAGCCAAAGCTAAAGCTGACGATCATGGGCGCCTTGCCACCTGAGCTCGCCTCGACCAGCCCGGCGCGTATCTGCTCCAAGCGCTGCTCGAGTTCAGTCTCGTTTGCGGAGAGCGAGATGAGCACAAACTCGTCTCCACCGATACGGAACAGCATCTCATCGTGCTCCATGGTTTCGGAGAGCGTGCGGCAGATGCTCAGAATATAGCGATTGCCTTCGGCGTGGCCAAACCTATCATTGCAATGCTTGAGATGGTCGATGTCAATATAGGCGCAGGTGAAGGGGTCGCCTTTGTGCCAGAGTTGCTCGACGTGACGGTCGAATCCGTTGCGGTTGCCCAAGTTGGTGAGCGGGTCGATATAGGCGTTGCTCTCAAGCAGCCGGCGCTCTTGTTGCAGGATGGCATGCGTCTTTTTCAACTGCTCGCCAATGCCGCGCAACTCTACGGGCAGGGCGGCAACGTCAAGCTCGGCGGTCGAGACGCCATTCGCAAGTCGCTGAAGATAGACAATAATCGATTGCTCGCCCATGCGGTACGACTCGTTCATGATGGATAACCTCCTTGGGCGGAACAATGGTTTGTATCATATCCCCAATTCGGTTTGAATTGGGGATATAAGTTAGCTAATGGAGGCAAATTCCCCCTTCGGCGGTGGCGTTTTGCGCGCGAGCGTGTCAGTTGTTATTGCCACCATCGAGCAATGCCTCAAAATCCTTCGCCGGCATGGGACGGTAGTAGAGGAAGCCCTGAGCGTAGCGGGCGCCCATTTGTCGTAGCATGTTTGCCTGCTCATTTGTCTCGACGCCTTCAACCACGACGGGCAGATGGAGCGACTGCGTCATCTCGAGCATCGATGACACGATCTGCGCGCTGCGGCCTTGATCGCGGTCGGTGGGCACAAAGGTACGGTCGAGCTTGATGACGTCGACGTTGACGTTCTTGAGCATCGCGAGCGTGGACTGGCCGGTGCCAAAATCGTCCATGTAGGTCGAGAAGCCACGGGTGTGCAGATCCGCGGTCAGCTTATCCACGGCCTCGGACTCTCCGGTATAGGCGGTCTCGGTGATCTCGATGTGCATGAGTTCGGGCGGCAGGTTGTACTGGGCGGCGAGCGCCCCCATATGTTCGGCAACGTCGCAGGCAAGGATATCCACGCGCGACACATTAAGCGAGACCGGAACCACGCGAAGACGGCGATTGAGGCGCTCGCGGAGCCACATGGCGACGCCCTGCCAAACATATTTGTCGAGCGTCACTACAAAGCCGCTTTCCTCGAGTGCGGGGATAAACGTTGCGGGCGAAATGAGAGAGCCGTCCTTGTTAATCCAGCGGGTGAGTGCTTCGGCGCCAATAATCTCGCCGGTTTCCATATCGACCTGGGGCTGAAGATAGTACGTGATGCGACCATTTGACAGCGCGTACTGGAATTCGGTCAGCGTGCGGTTGAACACGATTTCGCGCTTGTACTCCTCGGGGCAAAAAATGGCAATGCGCTCCTTAAAGTCGTTTTTTGCGCGCCGATTGGTAAACATGGCCTTTGCCTGCGCATCGATGGTGATCTCCTCATTGGAATCGATGGGGTAAACGCCCATGGACGGCCAAAAACCTACGCCGCCATCATACCTGGCTACTGCCTCGCGAACGCGGTTGTAGATTTGATGGACGGCGATGTGCTTAAAGGGGATGAGTACGCAAAAGTCATCTTGGCCCCAGTACCCTGCGACGCCCATGTCGGCATTCTCGATGTCCTTGAGGACCGTGCCCACATCGGCAAGCAGGCGGTCGCCTTCGGCCTGTCCATACCATTCGTTAAACAGGCGCATGTGGCCCATGTCGACCGTGGCGATGCACCAGGCGCCGTCGCGTCTTGCCTCGAGAAAAGCGTTGGCGCGCCGCATAAACTCGCTGGGTCGATAGAGACCCGTGAGCGAGTCGATACGTTCGGCGATGGCGCTTTTGCGCTCAGCCTCGGGTATGGGGAGGCTGTCGTTGGGAACAAGCCCGCCGGCCGTGCGAAGGCGACGGTTGAGTTCGCCTAAAACGGCGGTCGCTTGATGGGTTAAGTGCTCGTAAAAGGCCGGGACGACAAGGCAGACGGGAGTAATGGTGTCGCCTGCGATTCGAACAGGAGCGAAAACGGCCTCTTTAAGGTGGCGGGTCAGTTGCTCGAATGCCTCGTGGTCTAGGTCGTTGCTGAGCACGACGAACTGAACGCTTCGTGAACGGTAGACCCGGCTCCTGCCGCGAGTGATCGACAGCATACGGCCTGCGTATTCGGCAAGCATGTTGTCGACGGCCTCGGCCCCGTAGAGCTCGTTGAGCTTTGTCGTGCCACGAACGCGCACCGCTATAAGCCCTGTCTCGCAACGATCGCGGCGGCAGGCGTCGATGGCGTTGGCCAGCATGCGCTGCGTTCCGAGGCCTGTGGCGGCGTCGACGGTTTCGGCAAGTGAGTGGTTGACGAGCTCGCCGACATAGAGCGAGGGGACATTTCCGTCGCCGTCGATACGAAACCCGCGAGCACGGCAAAGGACGTAGTCGCCGACGGCGTTGCGCACACGATACTGCATGACGCGACGGTGCTTGGTGCCGTTGTAGACTTGGTCGATGTCGTTGATGCAGGCCTCAAGGTCGTCGGGATGGACGCGCGTTTTCCAGTAATCGCGACAGTTGTCTATGTGCTCCGAGGGAAGGCCAAGATCGCGCAAGGCACCTTGTGACCAAAGGGTGCGATGTTTGTCCAAGTTCTCGATAAAGAAATATCGGCCCTCATTGAGCATCGAAAAGGCGTCAAAAATTCGATCGCTTATTTCGAAGTCGTCGGCGTGAACTTGCGTGATATTGCGTCGATCGAGGTGCATGGCATGACGTAGCTTGTAGTCGTACATGCGATGGTCGGCATCGAGCGTCATGCGATTGGAAGCTTCGCCCAGGGCGGGGTCGGCATGTGACACTCCGTAGCTAAACGAGTGGGGCATCTCGGAATCGTTGTTTTTGAGCAGAACCGTTCGGCAGTGTTTCAGACGTTCGGCGAGGTCGTCCTCGGTTGCAATCGTAGATAGGATGGCAAACTCGTCGCCGCCTATGCGAAACGCCGCTTCGCCCACCTTCATATACAGATTAAGATAGAGACTTACCTGCAAGATATAGCGGTTGCCCTCGTCATGTCCAAAGACGTCGTTGCAGTGCTTGAGATTGTCGATATCGATGAACGCCATGGTAACGGGGGCGTCCTGCTCCCAGAGCTCCTCGAGGGAACGGGCAAAGCCGCCACGGTTGCCAAGCCCGGTAAGCTGGTCGGTAAAGGCGGTCCTGATCAGATCCTCCTGCCGCTCGAGAAGGTCGCGGACGGTCTTTTCGAGCGTTTCGGTGTAATTGCTGACAGTTTCCATGTTCTAAGTGGCTTTCTGAGGTCGGGGCGGATTGCGTCGGGCGAGCTCGTTGTGTACACGCGTCGTTGCTCAGCGCTTTGCATGTATCCAGGCCCCCGCCTTGCCGCGTTGTTGAGTTAATTTGCCGGCTAATGTTCGCTGTTGATAACAGCTGAGTAGTGTAAACAATAGTGCACAATTATATATGGGTGCACATGCTGTGGGCGGCTATTGTTCGACAAGCGGTAGCGCGACGATGCGATGTTCGATAAAAATGCGACTGGGACGATATATGTTGACGGGTATACTTGTCCCGTTTGAATTTGTGGGGACGGAGATGGTCGCATGGCACAGTCAAATACGACGCGCACGGTGGGGCTGGCACTCGAGGGAGGCGGCTACCGCGGTATGTATACGGCGGGCGTGCTCGACGTTTGGATGGAGCACGGCTTAACTTGCGACCATATGGTGGGTGTCTCGGCGGGCGCGGCGTTTGGCTACAACTTTAAATCGCGCCAGATCGGCCGCGCCATTCGCTACAACAAAGCCTATTGTGCCGATAAGCGCTATGCGAGCGTGACGAGCTGGTTGCGAACCGGCGACATGTTCAATGCCGATTTTGCCTATCACGAGGTGCCCATCGAGCGCGATCCCATCGACTTGGAGGCGTACCGCGCCTGCCCCATGCGATTTACGTGCGTGTGTACCGATATCGAGACGGGCAAGGCCGTCTATCACGACCTGCCCTATGGCGATGAGCGCGATATCGAGTGGATCCGGGCGTCATCGGCGATTCCTGTGGCGACGCGTCCCGTTGCTATTGACGGGCATAAGTATCTGGATGGTGGCGTGGCTGACTCTATTCCCAGCGCTTGGCTGTTTGCGCAGGGGTATGACCGCAACATCGTGGTACTCACGCAGCCGGCGGGCTTTGTGAAGCAGCCCAACAGCGTGATGCCCATGCTGCGTCGCGTGTTCCGTCACTATCCGGAGTTTGTCGCAGCGCTTGAGCATCGGCATGAGGTCTACAATGCCACGCTCGATGATTTGGCGCGTCGTGAGGCCGCCGGCGATATCTTTGTGGTGCGTCCGAGCGAATCGGTGAAGGTGCCGTCGCTGTGTCGTGAGCCCGATGAGCTCGAGCGTATCTACCAGGTCGGTCGTCGCGATGCGGAGGCGACCTTGCCGGCACTGGAGGCATATCTGGCAGGGTAGAGGCTGCTGCCGCCATCTCGGCGGAAAGCGCATCCCGGAATGGAGATCCAAGCTGGGATGCGTTTCCATTGCTGAAGATACGAGGCTGCGAATCGACTGCTCGGCCTATGCCTATGCCTGCTGCCAGGTGTCGACGAGCTCCTTGGCGGCGGCGTAGGGATCGTCGGCGCTGCAGACAGCGCTCACCACAAAGAAGCCGTCGACGCCGGTGGCCTTAAGCTGCGGCAAGTCGGCTGTCTTAACGCCGCCGCCCACCACGATGGGCACGGGGCTTGCCGCGTGGAGTGCGGCCAGGTCCTCAAAGCTCTTGGTGATGATGGAGCCATCGGCTGCGCGTCCGCAATCGCGCTTGGTCTCAGTCTCGTGGAGTGGGCCGATGCCCAGGTAGTCGACTAGGCTCATGTCGGAGGTCTTGACGTACTCGAGCATCTCCTCGCAACGGGCCGAAAGGCCCACGATGGCGTCGGGACCCAAAAGTTTGCGGCAGACCTCGACGGGAATATCGCTCTGGCCCACGTGCACGCCATCGACAGCAATACCCTGCTCACGCGCGGCAAGTACGCAGTCCAGGCGGTCGTCGATCAGCAAGGCGACCTGACCGGTCTTGCCAGCCTGTGCGATTGCCTGCGCGGCGTCGCCGGTCAGCGCGATGATCTCGCGGGCGCTTGCCACCTTGGAGCGCACCTGGATGCAGGTAAAGCCGGCATCGAGCGCCTGGGTCACTACATCGCCCACGGGGCGCCCCAGCGTGTTTTCGGGGCCGAGTACCAGATAGGCCGAGATATCAAGGTTGTCGTGGATGCTCATCGTGCTTCCTCCTGCTTTTTGATCTGCGCTTCCATGCGCTCGAGCTTGCCGGTCATGGTGTCGGTAAATCCGGGTCGAATATCGGCTTTGAGCACGACTTCGGTGCGGATACCCTTGCTCGCCAACACAAAGGTTGCGTCGCGCACGACCTGCATGACCTCGTCCCAGTCGCCCTCGATCTCGGTGAACATCGAGGTGGTGCGGTTGGGAAGACCGCTCTCGCGAATGACGCGCACGACCTCAGCGACCTCGGCGGACAGCTCGTCGCCGGTGCCGCACGGGGCGATGGCCACGGCGACGAGCGTGTTCATGCCGGCATTGGTTACGGGCTCGGACATGGCTTATGCCTCCTCGAGCTCGAGTTGGTTATCGGCGATGTCCTGGGCGGTCGCGCGGTAGAGCTCATCGATAAAGGCGACCTTAAAGCTTGCCGGGGCGTCGGCGACAGCGGCGGCACGCGTGCCGGCCACGTTGTAGACGGCGGTGCCGCAG
>CALLSB010000087.1:0-21183 GCA_938014225.1 uncultured Collinsella sp.
GGTAAGGCCAAACTCGAGCGCACGGTCACAGGCCGCCGCCAACTCATCTGCAGCGATCACGTTTGCCGAGCGAACCAACAGGTCGGGCCCAATGCCACGCGTCATGCGGCAGGCGAGCATCAAATCCTCGGCCGTAGCCTCGCGCTGCGACAGATACTCGGCATCAAACGTCGTCGCGGCATCGTCGCGTTGCACCAAGCGCACGCGATATGCATCGCCGCGAGCAGGCACGTCGGGAAACAGCCCGGCCAAGCGATCGAAATCCTCGGCGTCGAGCATGCCGGCGGCAGAGCGACCCAAACCCAGATAGCCCTGTCCGGTCCAATAGGCAATGTTGTGGGCACACTCATGGCCGTCGAGCGCGTAGCTTGCCACCTCATACGGGTGATAGCCGGCGGCACCCAGGCGCTCACGCGCCGCGTCCATGCATGCAGCCTGAAAATCCTCGTCGGGCTCGAGCGACTCGTCGCGACACGCCATGCGGTAGAGCAAAGTGCCCTCCTCGAGCGTGAGCGGGTACACCGATACATGATGCGGTTCCACTGCCAGTACGCCATCGAGCGTACTCTGCCAGCTTACGGCGGTCTGCCCGGGAAGGCCGCACATCAGGTCGCACGACACATCGAGCCCGGCGTCCTTAACCGTCGTGATGGCAGCGAGCGCCCGATCGGCATCGTGAATGCGACCGATGGCGGTAAGTTCGGCGTTATCGAGCGTTTGCACGCCCAGAGAGACGCGTGTGACACCAACCTTGGCAAGCGCAGCGGTAAGCTCGGCGGTCAGCGACTCAGGATTGGCTTCGCAGGTAAACTCAACGGGCTTGCACCACGCAGAGATACGCCGGGCGAGTTCTACCAGGCGCTCCCCCGCCAGCGACGGCGTGCCGCCGCCAACATAGACGGTACGGATCTGCGCAAGCGCCCCGACGTCTCCAAAGGCATCAAGGCGCGCATACAACTGCTCAAAATAGGCATCGAGCGCAGCGCTCAGGTCGCACGGAGCAAAACTGCGCGAGTCAAAGTCGCAGTACCGGCACTTTTGGGCGCAAAACGGCACGTGCACGTACAGCGCGGTAACGGCCACCGTTAGGCCTCCAGCGGATGAGCGGGCACCGACTCGCCGGCGGCAAGTGCGGCCTCGCAGGCCACCACATCGCGCTCGATATCATCGACCAATGCCATGAACTCCTCGTATGTGGAGCAGCGCACCACTTGGGCGCGCCAGGCGGCAGCATGGGGCATGCCCTTTAGATACCAGCTCGCGTACGTGCGGGCACGCGACATGAACGGCAACAGCTCGTGCGTGAGCGTCAAGTGCTCGCGAAGGGCATCCAGGCGCTCGCATGAGGAGCGAGACGGCGCCGGCGTGCCATCGAGCGCAAGGGCGCGGGCATCGCCGAACACCCAGGGATTGCCATAGATACCGCGCGCGATAAACACGGCACTGGCGCCAGAGCTGCGCAGACGCTCCGCCGCATCCTCGGCGCAGAACACGTCGCCCGAACCGATAACGGGAATCTCGACGGCGTCGGCCACCTCATCGACGACCGACCAATCGGCCTGACCCGTATAAAGCTGCGTGGCACAGCGACCATGTACCGCCACCGCAGCGGCCCCTGCCCCCTCGAGCATCTGGGCAAACGTCGCGGCATTGCGGTCTTCGGCGTAAAAGCCCTTGCGGATCTTTACGGTCACGGGCACGTGCGCCGCGCCCACCGCCGCCTCGACGATGCGCTCGGCCAGCTCGGGCGTACGCATAAGCGCCGAGCCCTCGCCCTTGGTGACAACCTTGCGAGCCGGGCAGGCCATGTTGATATCAATGAGCGACAAACGATCGCCCACACGCTCCTCGACGGCAGTGACAGCGCTCGCAAACTGATCGGGTTTGGAGCCAAAGAGCTGCACACAGATCTGCTCTTCCTCATCGGCAGGCAGCACCAGACGCCACGTCTTATTGCTGGCATAGGCAAGTCCCGCCACGCTCACCATCTCGCTATAGGCAAGATGGGCACCGCGGCGGCGGCACATGATGCGGTAGGCAGGGTCGGTCACGCCCGCCATGGGAGCCATAAGGAACGGCTGCTCGGCATAAGCGCCCAGCAGCCGCTTGCTGTATTCAGAAAGCGCCATAGACCTACTCGTCCACCTTGAGGATCGCCATAAAGGCCTCCTGCGGGACCTCGACCGATCCGATGGCCTTCATGCGCTTCTTGCCCTCTTTCTGCTTCTCGAGCAGCTTGCGCTTACGCGAGATATCGCCGCCGTAGCACTTGGCAAGCACGTCCTTGCGACGCGCCTTGACGGTGGAGCGGGCAATGATCTTGTTGCCAATAGCACCCTGGATGGGCACCTCGAACAGCTGACGCGGGATGATCTCCTTAAGTTTGTCGCACAGACCACGGGCCAGGCCATAAGCCTTGTCCTTATGGACGATAAACGACAGCGCGTCCACCTCGTCGCCCGAAAGCAAGATATCGAGCTTCACAAGCTCGGAGGGACGGTACTCGTTGAACTCGTAGTCGAGCGAGGCATAGCCCTTGGTACGGCTCTTAAGCTGGTCAAAGAAGTCCAAGATGAGCTCGGCGAGCGGCATATCGAAGCGCATCTCGACCGATTTGCTCGTCAGGTGGATCATGTCGGTCGTAACGCCGCGGTGCTCGATAGCGAGCTGCATGACGGCACCCGTGTACTCAGGCGGGCAGATGATCTTTGCCTTGAGGTAGGGTTCCTCGATACGCTCGATGCGCGTGGCCTCGGGCAGATCCTGCGGGCTGCGGACATCAATCATCTCGCCGTCAGTCTTGTAGACGTGATAGTCCACCGAGGGGCTCGTGGCAATGAGGTCAAGATTGAACTCACGCTCCAGGCGCTCCTTAACGACCTCCATATGCAGCAGGCCCAAGAAGCCCACGCGGAAACCAAAGCCGAGCGCCACCGAGGTCTCGGGCTCCCACACCAACGACGGGTCGTTGACGTGCAGCTTATCGAGCGCGTCACGCAGGTTCTCGTAGTCCTTGTTATCGATCGGGAACAGGCCCGTATAGACCATGGGCTTGGCCTCGCGGTAGCCGGGAAGCGGCTCGGGGCAGGGATTCGACGCCCACGTGAGGGTATCGCCCACGCGAACGGCCTCGGGGTCCTTCAGGCCCGTGACCACGTAACCGACCTCGCCGACCGTCAGCGCGTCAACCGGAGTCTCGGCGGGACGCTTGACGCCCACGCCATCGACCAAAAAGTCGCCCTTTGCCTGCATCATGCGCAGGGTATCGCCCTTTTTGATGGAGCCGTCAAAGATGCGCACCGTGGCGACGACGCCACGATACTCGTCGAAGTATGAATCCAGAATGAGTGCCTTAAGCGGTGCATTCGCATCGCCCTTGGGCGGAGAGATCAGAAAGACAATGGACTCCAGCAGATCGTGGATGCCCTCGCCGGTCTTGCCCGAGACGCACACGGCATCATCGGCAGGGATCGCCAGGTCATCCTCGATCTCGGTCTTAACCTCGTCGGGATGAGCCGAGGGCAGGTCGATCTTGTTGATGGCCGGCACAATGTCCAGATTGGCGTTCATGGCGAGCGTCGCGTTAGAGACGGTCTGCGCCTCAACGCCCTGCGTGGCGTCGACAACGAGCACCGCGCCCTCACAGGCTGCCAGCGAGCGCGAGACCTCATAGGTAAAGTCCACGTGGCCCGGCGTATCGATCAGATTGAACTGATACGTCTCGCCATCGTCGGCGTCATAGGACACGCGAACGGCATTGGACTTGATTGTGATGCCGCGCTCGCGCTCGATATCCATGGTGTCGAGCAGCTGCGACTCCATGTCGCGTTCGTCGACTGTATGGGTGAGTTCGAGGATACGGTCACTGATCGTGGACTTGCCATGGTCGATGTGCGCAACGATTGAGAAGTTGCGGATGTGGGAAATGTCAATTGAAGTATTCATGCGGACTATCTTACCCGAGCGGTACAAAAAATGGAGCCTGTTCCATAAAACAGGCTCCATTTATCCGCGTAATCTGTTTGGTGTGAAATTTACAACTTAGGCGTTGATGCTGTTCACGAGCTTGGCAAGACCGGACTTGCGGTTGGAAGCCTGATTCTTGTGGATAACATGCTTGGCGGCAGCCATGTCGAGACGCTTGGTGACGGTCTTGAGGGCAGCCTGGGCCTTCTCGGCGTCGCCCTCGGCGACGGCGGACTGGACGTGCTTGGTCAGCGTCTTGAGCTCGGACTTGACAGCCTTGTTACGCATGCGAGCTGCCTCATTGGTGCGGATACGCTTCTTCTGAGACTTGATGTTTGCCACTTCTGGAGTTCCTTTCGAGTTCCTTGCAAAAAATGTATGACACCTCTGAGACACGGTGAGGTCATGCAAGCGCCTACTATAGCACGCTCCCCCTCAAAGGGATAGAACGAATTTGTCAAATAGGCAGGTATCATCACGATTTTCTCAAGATGTTCGTAATCCAGAGCAAAAGCGCGGTCTGAGAATCGGCCGAACCCTTGAGCGCGAGCTCCACATCAACGGCACCCTCGAGCGCTGCGACGAGCTCTGCCATCGAAAAGCGACGTGCCCAGGTCAGGTGATTCTTGACCTGCCAGGACTGGAGTTTGAGCGTTGCGGCCAGCTCACGACCCTGTCCGCGCGCATCGAGCGCCTTGGCAACGATAAGCTCGCGAATGCGGCCGCACAACAATGTGTACGTCCACACGTAGCTCTTGGCGGGCAGTAGATTGAAGAGCTCGAGCGAGCGGCGCATGTCACGGGCCGAGACTGCATTGAGAAAGTCCCAGGGTTGAACCTCGGCCGTACGTACAATCCAGCGCTCCACATCGGCAAGCTCAATCTGGGGCGCCTCGACCATCTGGACAAGCTTAGCCAAGTCGTTATCGAGCATGCGCGTGTTTTCACCCGAACGCGAGACGAGCTCCTCGGCGGCCGCCGTCGAGATCGACTTGCCGTGCTGCGTCGCCATCTGTTGCACGCGGCGCGGTAGCTCCCAGCGCTTGGTGCCGGAGCAATCGATCACGGCCTTCTTGTCGATTTTAGCGATCGCCTTATACAGGCGCGTGTTCTTGGCAAGCGAGTCGGCGATGATGAGGCAGACCGTCGTGGGGCTGGGACTCGCCAGATAGTCGACAAGCGGCTCCGAGACCGCCTTAGCGAGCTTTGAGCAGCCATCAAGGATTACCAAGCGAAACTCGCTGCCCATCGGAAAGGTGTTAAGCGATCCGATAATGGACTCGATATCGGGGTCCTTGGTCATGTCGCGCTCGTCGAGGTTGAACTCGACCATTCCCGACTTTTCCAGACGCGCCTTCATACGCGAGACGGCGTGATCGCGCTTGACGCCGTCGGTACCGACGATCAGATATGCCGGCAGCAGACCGGTTTCGGACATTACGCTCCCCTCCCGCAGGCCTTCGTATTCGTTCCGTGCCATTCTAGCCCAGGGGCCCACCACACGCCAACGACGTCGTCACGGTCGCTGGCATCGCATCGCAAAGCCCTTTGCGGTCGGGCTGATGGTGATATCACCGTGTTCGATGGTGCATGCGAACGCACCGCCCGCTTCCTGAACGGTATCGATGCAGGCATCCGACGGATGACCGTATCGATTCCCCTTGCCGGCGCTCGCGAGGGAAAGCTCGGGTCTCAGGACGTCCAGCAACTCACCATCGACTGAAACCTTGGAGCCGTGATGCCCAAGTTTAAGGACATCGATATCCCCCACCTCCTGCATGAATTCCCGTTCTTGGTCGAGCTCGGCATCACCAGTTAGGAGCATACGCAGGCTCTTGCCTTCCTGAACATAAGAGAGTAGCAGGACAAGCGAGTCCTCATTTCCCTCGCCATCTACGGACTCGAACGGCCACATCACGCGGGCACAAAATGAGCCGATGTCGACCGTATCCCCACGGCGCACCTGCCGATACTCAACGCCAGGTCGATTCAATACCTCGGCAGGAGCATCCTCCAACGCATCCGCCGCCACGGCAATCGTTCCGACCGAAAACTGTTCGAGCACGGCAGGTAGACCACCCCAGTGATCCTCATCCCAATGCGTCACAAAGACGGCATCGATATGGTGCACGTTATTGCGAACCAACGCCGCTACCACGCGCCCATCGAGCCCGCAGTCGACGAGTGCTAATGCGTCGCCCTGGCGGATAAGAATCGCATCCGCCTGGCCCACATCGAGCACCGTCACCGAAGGCGGAGCGAATCGATCCCAGTAGACGTACGGAATCGCAGCCAAGAGCACCAGGCATGCAAGCCCCACCGCCATAGGACGTGCACGGGGACGCGGCCACCAGACCAACAGAACCGCCAGCAAACACGGCACTAGGTAAATCCACATGCTTTCGGGCGGCACACTCACAGATGCACCAGGCACGGCGGCAAACAGCTGCTCGAAGAACAGCGCGCAACGGGCGGCAATCATGGGCACAACGAGCGCCCAAGTCCGCAACGGTCCCACGAGCGAAAAGGGAACCAGCACGATGGACACAGCAAGCAGTACGCTCACCACCGGACCGATGACCGCATTTGCCAACGGAGCAATGAGCGAGAACGTACCGAAGGCGGGAATGGTAATGGGAAGAGTCGCCAGTTGCGAGCACAGCGTGACGGGAAGCATGCTTGCAACGCCCGATGGCACACCCAGCTCACCCAAAGCGAAGGTCGCATAGGGGCAAAAGCACAGAATGGCAAAGACGCTGGCACATGAAAGCTGAAAGCCCATCTCGAACAGCACCGTCGGCCGCAGTAGCACAAAGATGGACATGGTTACGAAGAGTGCCGATGCGCCGTGCCGGCGACGCCCCGCGCCGTTTACGACAAGCGTCGCGAACACCATGCAGCACGCGCGCACGGCCGAGGGAGACGCGCCCGTAAAGACAGCGTAGCCCACAAGCGTTATCGCCAATATCGCCCGCTGAAGACCACGTGAGCAGCGAGTCTTTTGCAATACACCCTCGATTACAAACCCCACGATAGCCAAATGGCTGCCGGAGACGGCTATAAGATGCGCCGTTCCCGTCACCGAAAACCAATCGCCCGCCGACTGGGCGCGCAGCTCGGCCGAACGACCGCAGACGACACCGGCTATGAGTGCACGCGCCGGGTCGGTCGCAGGCGCGATGGACGCAAGCAGCCCATTTCGCAGCCGAAGCAGCGGCCCCGGAGAGCCCTCATCGACCGACACAATCCGAACGGCTTTTACCTTGCATACCTCGCCTCGGAGCACGCGCGATCGTCCATACGCATCGTTCTCAAAACGTGAAACGCGACCGATAACACGCACGTGCGCCCCGACCTTGAGCTCGCGGTCGCACGATAGGCGAACCGTTGCCAAGTTCTTACCGTCCGCGCGTGCCTCGCAGGTATAGGAATACACGTCGTCGTTTATGGATGGATCGCCCTGCACGATAAACTCGAGGCCGCTTGCCGCTCGACCGTCGAGCGCCTTCGAGGCGCTGAGCGCACCCACAGCCCACCACGCCGAGACGACCGCTCCCGCCACGAGACCGACGGACGCGGCATACAACCACCACTTCAAAGGGGCAAGCCGCGCACAAGATTGAGCCAGCACAACGAATACCGCCGCCGCAACGGGAATGGCCCATAGCAGCCCGACCGCCGGCGCCCGCTCCCTCAGCAGCGCATCAGCGGCCACGTTGAGCACCAAGGCGCAGCTCATGCACATGCCGGCACACAAGGCCATCGTCCACGGAAGCAGGGGCCGCGGAGGCATCACACGCTCGCGCTCGGTCGCACTCATACGCAGATGCAATCTTTGATTTTGGCAAGCTTCTTCTCGCCGATTCCCGACACACGCATCAGATCGTCAACCGAGGCAAAAGCACCGTTCTTTGTCCGCTCATCGATAATCGACTGTGCCATGGAGGGACCGATGCCCGAGAGCGTCTGCAGTTCTGCCGCGCTTGCCGTATTGATATTTACTAGGCCTGTTGCGCCACTCACGCCCGATGATGCGAAAGCCCCACCATCAACACCGGCTTCCGCAATGGACGTCTGCTGCTCCCCTACCGTTGGAACGTGAATCTTCTGTCCATCGACGACCTTAGATGCCCGATTGAGCCCCGTAACGTCTGCCTCAGGCGCCAGCCCGCCGGCGGCATCAATCGCCTGAGCCACCCGCGCGCCGTCTTTGAGCCTGTATACACCGGGCGACACAACAGCGCCATCAACATCGACATAGACCTCTGCCGCGGCAGACGCCTTAGACGAAGAGCCTTCGGATGTCTTTCCGCTCGAGGCATCGCCGGATCCCGGTTCCACCAACGAGTCTGAACCGTCAGCGCGCTCAAACGACACGCCGCCGGCACCGCCGCCAAGGTTCGCCATCGCCAAGCCGCTCGCCATCGCAATGACGACCAGTATCGCCACGACCACCGCCTTATGACCGAACAGCTTGTCCGCCAAGCGGTCCATCTTTTTGACCCGTTCGTGTTGTTCGCGCTGCGCCATAGCAAAACCTCCCAACACCATCGTGTCAGGAAAGGAACTCCGCAACAGCTACGCTCCAAAACCGGTTTTAGCGGTCAAACCAAAAACCGACCAAAACCTTGCACAAATCTGTCCATTTATTCAGGCACACGTCAGCAAATGAACACTTAGCCGCAAAATGCCCAGATAGCAAAAGACCGACGATGCTGGCGCATCGTCGGTCTATGCACAAATTTACTCGTGATCTTGGTAAATCTCACGCGGAGCAAGCTCCGAATGTTTGCGTTTTAAGGTCTTGGGGGCCTTATACGTGTTGCTCTCGAAGTCGATGTACTCGGTCTGCTTGAGCAGGCGCTCGATCATCTCCTCGTGATCGAACAACTCCCAGGCCTCATGCACGGCATCGAGTTTAGCGTGCGTCTCGGGACGGCGCGGCATAAATAGCGTGCAGCAATCGGGAGCGGCCTCAGTCGAGATATCGAACGTACCGATCTCCTCGGCGCGCGCGATGATCTCCTGCTTGTCCGAACCGATGAGAGGGCGGAACACGGGGATCTTCACGGCCTCGTTGACGGCCATGATGTTCTCAAGCGTTTGGGAGGCAACCTGCCCAAGCGATTCGCCTGTAACGATGGCCTTGGCGCCCTCGATGTGTGCAATGCGCTCGGCAACCGAATACATAATGCGGCGATACATGATCACGCGCAGATTGCTGGGACAGGTGACCGAAATCTCACGCTGGCAGTCGCCAAACGGCACCACGTACAGGCGGCCGATCTGGACACCCGGCTCAAGCGCACGGATGATGTCCTGCACCAAATACTCGCTCGTATCGGGCGTCTGCGGACGACCAGAGAAATGTACCGGCACGCACACCGCGCCGCGACGCGCGAGCATCCAGGTCGCCACCGGAGAATCGATACCCGACGACAGCAGCGTCACGACCTTGCCGGCAGAACCCACCGGCAGACCGCCCACGCCGCGCTCGGAGCGCGCGTACACATAAACGCTACCCTGGACCACCAGTACGTGCACCATCGCATCGGGGTCGTGCATTTGAACCTTTTTATCGGCCTCACACAACACCTCGCCCACCTGACGATTGATATCAATCGAGGTGAGCTCATAGTCGGTATTGGAGCGCTTGGCGTGCACCTTAAACGAATCGAAGGAACCAAACTCGCGCAGCGCCTTCACGGCGGCGGCACAGTACTCCTGAGGGTCGCGATTGGTGTGATACGCCAAAGACACACGAGCAACACCGGGAACGGTGCGAATGACACGCGCCGCCTCGTCGGCCTGATGCTCGTTAAAGGTCACGAGGATATAACCGGAAATTCGAGACACGGCATTCACGGAAAAGGCGGCCAAGGCCGCCTTGATGTTATCCATGAGGATATGCTCAAAATGTGCGCGGTTCTTACCCTTCAGTCCAACCTCGTGATAGTGGACCAGGCAGACGCGAGCCGCCATTTAGGCTTCAGCAACCTTGTGGCCGAGCGCCTTCTCGTAACGGGCCTCGTCGTAAGAGATGTCGCCGTCGACAATCTCGTCCATAGCCATCGAGATGGTGTCGGCACCGGAAAGCCCGATGGTGATGTCATCGACATCCTGGACAGCAAGCACGCGGTTGTGCTGGCCACGCAGCATGCTATTGATGTCGCAGGCGCGCTTGGAGGCAAGCGAAGCGAGCAGGAAGCGGTTGTGATCGGTCTTCTCCAGAAGATCGTCAATGCAAGGCTTTACAACGGACACGGACCTCAGATCCTTTCATGCATATCGAGAACGCGAACGAGCTCATCGGTCGCGCGGTCGAGATCGTCATTTACCACGACGTCGTCGTAGCGGTCGGCAAGGGCAAGCTCATCGGCGGCGTTTGCCATACGCAGCTCAATCGTCTCGGGCGTCTCGGTACCGCGACCGACTAGACGCTCGCGGAGCACCTCAAGCGAAGGCGGCTTGATAAAGATCAGCACGGCCTCGGGGAAACGCTCCTTCACCTGCAGGGCGCCCTGGACATCGATCTCCAAAATCAGAGATGCGCCAGAGGCGAGCTTGGATGTGACCTCGCTCACCAACGTGCCGTAGCAGTTACCGTGGACCTCGGCCCACTCAACAAACTCACCGTTTGCCACGCGGCGGTCGAACTCCTCGCGCGTCAGAAAAAAGTAGTTGACGCCGTCGACCTCACCTTTGCGTGGTGCTCGCGTGGTAGCCGAAACCGTCAGGCCCAGGTTCGAGCGGCGCTCGCGCACACGAGTGACGAGCGTACCCTTGCCTGCGCCTGACGGTCCAGAAATCACAAAGAGCTTGGAATCCTGAGCGCTCACTTATTTGGTCAGCTGCTCGAGGAGCTGCTCGCGCTGACGGACGCCGAGGCCCTGGACGCGACGGGTAGCGGAGATACCGAGCTCCTCCATGATCTTGGCGGCCTTGGCCTTGCCATAACCAGGGAGAGACTCGATGAGGGTGGAAACCTTCATGCGGGAAGCGATGGGGTCATCGGAGTTGAGCACGGACTCGAGGGACTTCTCGCCCTTCTTGATCTGCTCGCGAAGCTCAGCGCGGGCGTGACGTGCGGCAGCAGCCTTCTCAAGAGCCTGCTTGCGCTGCTCATCGGTAAGCTGAGGGAGTGCCATTCGTACCTCCAAATAGTTGGGTTATATCTGATTCAATAATTGGCATTTTAGCACGTAGAACGTACAAAATGCCCAATCGCGGCTCCATAGGTTAGACGATACCCGCAAAAAGTGCAATATACTGCGCCCAAAGTTAAGCCCCTGACCTGCGATTCCACACAAAGGATGGGAAAGTTTACGCAGGCACAGGGGCTATTTTGTGCTAATGAAACCCAAAAGTGGTGACTTAGGGGAATCTTTTATGCGACGTTTTCGACCAGCTCAGCGACAATGGCGTCAAAGGCTGCAACCGGATCGACGGCACCGGTGATGGGACGGCCCACCACAATGTGGCTTGCGCCACGCTCGATAGCCTGGGAAGGCGTCGCCACGCGGGACTGGTCACCAAGGGCGGCACCCACCGGACGCACACCCGGAGTCACGATCAGGGCATCAGGGCCCAGCAGCTCACGCATGTCGTGAGCCTCCATCGGCGAGCACACGATGCCATCGATGCCGTTGGCCTGAGCGAGCTTTGCCAGGCGGGCGGCCTCCTCGGCCACCGGCGACTCGACGCCAATCTCGCTCAAGGCATCCTGATTCATGCTCGTGAGCACGGTGATGGCGACGAGCTTGGCGCGGTCCTCGCGCGCCTCCTCGGCACCCTCGCGGCAGGCAGCGAGCATGGCGCCCGAACCCAAGCCGTGAACCGAGAGCAGGTCGGCACCGGCAAGCGAGGCCGAACGGGCGGCACCGCGAACCTGATGCGGAATGTCATGGAACTTAAGGTCAAGGAAGACCTTAAAGCCAAGGTCCTTAAAGGTCTTGACGATCTCGGGGCCCTCAGCGTAATAGAGCGTCATACCAACCTTAAGCCAGGCGGCATGGCCCGAAAGCTCGTGGGCGAGCTCGAGCGCACGCTCGCGGTCGCAGTCGAGAGCGACGATTACGCGGTCGCGGGCATCGGTCTCTAGCATTCGAAAGCACCTACCAGCTCGTTGATGTCCTTTACGCCCTGGGACTCGGCCCAGGCCTCGAGCTCATGCGCGATCTTGAGCGAAGCGCACGGATCGACGAAGTTGGCCATGCCGACCGACACGCAGGTGGCGCCGGCCAGGATAAACTCGGCCGCATCCTCGCCGGTCATGACACCGCCGACACCGTTGATGGGGATATCGACGGCCTGGGCAACCTCCCAGACCATGCGCACGGCGATGTGGTGGCACAGCGGGCCCGAAAGGCCGCCCTTGGGCTTTGCCACGCGGGACTTGCGGGTATGGACATCGATGGCCATGCCCTGAATGGAGTTGATGACCGAAAGGCCGTCGGCGCCGGCAGCCTCGAGGGCCTTGGCGATCTCGGCGACGTTGACCGGCGCCATCTTCACGAACAGCGGCTTATCGGTCACTTTGCGGCAGGCAGCCATAACGGAAGAGGCGCCCTCGGGCGTGGAGCCCATGGCGGCACCGCCGGCGGCAATATTGGGGCAGCTCACGTTGATCTCGTAGCCGGCAGCCCAGGGGCACAGCTCGACATACATCTCGAGCGCGCGGACAAACTCGTCAACGGAGTGGCCGGCAACCTGACAGATGACCTGGCAGCCGTCCTTGGACAGCTGTTCGAGCCACGGACCGGACTCGCGGGCAAAGGCAGCCACGCCGGGGTTCTGAAGGCCCACGGAGTTGATCATACCGCCGGGAATCTCGGCCATGCGGGGCGCGGGGTTGCCGGGCCAGGGCTCGGCAGCGCAACCCTTGGTGGTAATGGCGCCCAGCTGGGAAACATCAAAGAAGTTCTGGAACTGCCAACCGTAACCAAAGGTACCGGCTGCGGTGTTGATGGGGTTCTGCATCTTGACGCCGCCGAAATCGACGGCCATGTTCACGGTACCCACTAGAAGACCACCACCTTGGAAGCATCGAACACGGGGCCGCACATGCAAGCACCCTTCATACCGTCGACCGTCTCGACATTGCAGGTGTTGCAGGCGCCAAAGCCACAGCTCATCATGCGCTCGAGGGACACCTCGCAGTACGCACCGGCCTCGGCGGCAGCGGCGGCGACTTTCTTCATCATGACAGCGGGGCCGCAGCTGGCCACATAGTCGTAGCCGCCCTCGCCGAGCAGCTCGGCTGCCGGGTCGGTGCAAAAACCGTGCGTGCCCAGCGTGCCATCATCGGTGCACACGTTAACCGTATCGCACAGCGCGCGGAACTCATCGACGCCCACGGCCTTGGACGCGGTGCCAAAGCCCAGGCACACGTCGACGGCCACACCCTGCTCGGCAAGCTTGTCGGCAAGGCACAGCACAGGAGGAACGCCGATGCCTCCGGCGACGAGCAGGGCCTTCCTGGTGCCCTCGGGTACCATCCAGCCACGGCCACCGGGGCCCAGCAGGTTAGAGGTGGAGCCAGGGCCCATCTGGGACAAACGACGGGTATCGTCGCCCACGACGGCGTACCACAGCTCGACGGTGCCGGCCTCGGCGTCGGCGCGGTAGTAGCTCAGGGGCACGCGAAGCAGCGAGGACGCATCGCCGGGTACGGCGATGTTCACAAACTGACCGGGCTTGAGCGCACTTGCAAGCTTGGGGGCCGAGATGACGAGCGAGAAGATGCCGTCGGCAATCTCCCGGTTCGAGACGACCTCGAAGTCGTGCATGCGTGCAGTGGAAGGTGTGGGCATAGACGCTCCAATCCCCCATGCGGTTGCATGGTCCAAACGAATAGAAAGCGCGGCACCGCAAGGGCGCCGCGCACAAAAGCGATAAGGCTATGCTAGCAGATGCAGCCGTCGGCGAGCGTCTGCTTACCGCCGACAAACACATCGGTGGCACGACCGGTGAGCGTGCGGCCGGCAAAACCGGAGTTCTCGGCACGCGACTCGTATCCGTCCTCGCCGACCGTCCAGGTTACGGCGGGATCGAACGCGGTCAGGTCGGCAACGGAGCCCGCCTTGACCTGAACCTGGTCGAGGCCCAGGATCTCACGCGGCTTGATGGCCATGAGCTCGACCATGCGGCCCATGCTCATCTTGCCCGTGTTGACCAGCTCGGTGAGTACGAGCGACAGCGAGGTCTCGAGGCCGATCATACCAAAGGGCGCAAGCTCGAACTCGCGGGCCTTCTCCCACGGGGTGTGGGGGGCGTGATCGGTGACGATAACGTCGACGGTGCCGTCGATGACGCCCTGACGGATGGCCTCGGCATCCTCCTCGGTACGCAGCGGCGGATTGACCTTGAGCGAGGTGTTGTAGGTCTCGTCCAGGTCGTTCTCGGTCAGGAACATGTGGTGCGGGGTGGCCTCGCAGGTAACCTGGACGCCAGCGGCCTTGCCGGCACGCACGATCTCCAGGCCATGGGCGGTGGAGATGTGCTGGATGTGCAGCTTGGCACCGGTCAGCTTGGCGATCTCGATGTCGCGGGCGATCTGGAGCTCCTCGCCGGCGGCCGGCCAACCCTCGAGGGCCAGACGGGTCGAGACCTTGCCCTCGTTGATCTGACCGTGACCGACCAGATCCTCGTCCTGGCAGTGGCTCATAAAGACCTTGCCGAACATCTTGCCATAGTCCATGCAGCGACGGAGCATGCCCGCACCCTGCACGCCGCGACCGTCGTCGGTGAAGGCGACGGCGCCGTGGGCGACCATATCGCCCATCTCGGACATGGCCTCGCCCTTAAGACCGCGGGTCATGGCGCCCGACGGATAGACGCGGCAGTGACCGACCTCGGCAGCACGGGACTTGACGAACTCCACGACGGTGCCGTTATCGGTGACGGGATCGGTGTTGGGCATGGAGCACACGCCGGTAAAGCCGCCCTTGGCAGCTGCGCGGGTACCGCTCTCGATGTCCTCTTTGACCTCGTAGCCGGGCTCGCGAAGGTGAACGTGCATATCCACCAGGCCGGGGACGAGGTACTTGCCGGAAAGGTCGCGGACCTCGGCTCCCTCGACGGCGAGATTCTCGCCGACCTCGGCGATCTTGTCGCCGTCAATCAGGACGTCAACGACACCGTCAAGCTCGACGGACGGGTCGACGACGTGGGCATTCTTAAGAAGCAAGGCCATTATCGGCACCTCCAAGCAGCAGATACAGGATAGCCATACGCACGCAGATACCGGCGTAGACCTGCTCCAGGATGACGGAGCGTTGCGGGTGGTCGGCCATATAGGAGTCGAACTCGACACCGCGGTTGATGGGGCCCGGGTGGCAGATGATCGCGTCGGGCTTCATGAGCTTCTCGCGGTCCTTGGTCAGGCCGAAGAGCTTGTGGTACTCGCGAATGGTCGGGAACGGGGCACCCTCGAGGCGCTCCTGCTGCACGCGCAGCATGTAGACGACGTCCAGCTCGGGCAGGACGGAATCGAGATCGCTCGTCACGTGGTCGCAGCCCAGGACCTCGGGTGCCGGAGGCAGCAGCGTGCCGGGGGCGACGGCGTAGGTCTCGCAGCCCATGATCTTCAACGCGGGGATCAGCGAGCCGCAGACACGGGAGTGGGAGATGTCGCCGACGACAGCGACCTTCAGACCGTGGAAGTCACCCTTGTGCTGCCAAATGGTGTACAGGTCCAGCAGGGCCTGCGTGGGGTGGTTGTGCTTGCCGTCGCCGGCGCAGATAACGCTCGCGGGCGAGTTCTGCGTGACGATGTAGGGAGCACCGGCGTGCTTATCGCGCACGACGATGCAGTCGATCTTGTAGGCGTTGAGGGTCTCGACGGTGTCGACGAGGCTCTCGCCCTTGACCGTGGAGGTCGAGGAGCCGCCAAAGTTGAGGCTGTCGGCCGAAAGACGCTTCTCGGCGAGCTCGAAGGAGCTGCGGGTGCGCGTCGAGGGCTCGTTGAACATGTTGACGATGGTCTTGCCCTTGAGCGTGGGGACCTTCTTGATCGCACGCTCGTTGACCTCGGAGAACGCCTTGGCGGTCTCGAGGATGAGCTTGATGTCCTCTTCGGAGTACTCGGTAATGTCGATCAGGTGCTTATGGTTGAACGCCACGGTACTACTCACCTCCCAGCGGCGCGGAGCCCACGTGGGAACCCGGCGCGACGTCGTTAATCTCGACGGCGGTGCGGCCGTCGACTTCCTTCATATATAGGTGCACGTTCTCCTCATGCGACGAGGGAACGTTCTTGCCGACAAAGTCCGGCGAGATGGGGAGCTCGCGGTGGCCGCGGTCAACGAGAACTGCCAGCTCAATACGGCTCGGACGGCCCAGGTCCATGACGGCGTCCAGAGCAGCGCGGATGGTACGACCCGTGTACAGGATGTCGTCCACCAGCACGACGCGCTTGCCGTCGACGCTAAAGGGAATGTTGGTGGCGTGGATCGCGGGAGCGAAATTGGTCGCATAGTCATCGCGGTAGAAGCTGATGTCCAGGCTGCCGAGCGGAACTTCGACGCCCTCGATCTCCTTGATCTCCTCGGCGAGCTTCTTTGCCAGAAGGTCGCCGCGCGTGACGATGCCGACCAGAGCGAGGTCTTCACAGCCCTCGTTGCGCTCGAGAATCTCGTGCGCGATGCGGGTCATCGCTCGATTGACGGCGGTCTCGTCCATGATGACCGCCTTGGGGGAAGTCGTGCCCATCGATCTCCTTCCTCACATGTCTTGACTGCTGACACAGTCAAAAAAATAGATGCCCGACCGCTTAAAGCGGACCAGACACCCACAGGAAAGGCAGCTCGCATGGCAGCTATGTAATTCCATGTGGGTATCTCGTACCCCTTTAATGGTCAAGGGATAGTGTAGCCAACCTCAAGCTTAATTGCGAGCATTAATACAGAGCATTCCGTAAACGGAGCCCAATGCTCAATAAACCTATATATATTTGTGGGACGAGCTTGAAAACGCACGCTCGAGCTGGCATAATCCCCTCTGCTGCACGCAAATCGGATCTACGTCCAGGGCCGTGGCGTGGGCACTATCGCCAAAAGAGGAATATCTCTGTGTAGATTACGCACAGGGAGCTGCTTCTGTGCTATAGTTCAGGCTTGTTTGTTAACGCGACATGTTCGTTTGTCGCCCAAGGAGGGTCAGTTATGTCCAAAGTTTGCGAAGTTTGCGGTAAGCACCCCGTTGCCGGTCGCTCCATCAGCCACTCTCACCGCGTCACCAACCGTAAGTTCCGCCCCAACATCCAGCGCGTCTACGTCGTCGTCGATGGTCACCGTCGCAAGATGAACGTTTGCTCCACCTGCCTCAAGTCTGGCAAGGTTGCGCGCTCCTAAATAAGGTCTTACCAACAAGTACCTCGGACTCTCCGGGTCAAAGACCTCGCGTTCACATAGAACTTACCAAAGGCGCCCTCCCCTACGGAGGGCGCCTTTTTGCACTCATTGGGGACAGGCTTACATGAGTGCTTTCACGCATTGGGGACAGACTTAGATGAGTGCTTTCCAAAGCTCACAGTGCATCGACGAACTCACGGCGCTTCGATCGTCACCAGTACGTACCTCACGCCGCCTCGTTCCAGCCCGCGGTGGCCTTGGTTACGCTTGTAGCGCCGATGCCGGTGATACGGGCAATTTGCTTGACCGTGAGATGTGCCCGCCTGAGCCTCAGCAGACAGGCATCGCGATCGGGGCGTGGCAGGGCCTTGAGCAGCGCAGGATCTATGCTCGGCAGGACTTCGCGCACAATGGAAAGGACCTCCTCATCGGGGATCCGCCGGCGTGGAAGAACCTCCACTGACCAAATGCGCCCGGCAACTTCCTTGAGATGCTCGCAATAGCAACGGGAGCCTCCGACAATATCGAGCATAGGGGCCGCATCACAGATGTCAAAGGGATCATAGCCCAGCTCATATGCCTTGTAGCTTGACCAGCGGTACGCCTCGAGTGAGTCGAGCGCACCTTTCACGGGATTGAGATGGATATAGTCGAGCAGTTGCACCGCTTGCGTGTCCGACTCAACAGCGACCCGCGAATAGCGATTATCAAAAAGATGCCCCGTTCTCCCCGTTTTCCCATTGAAATACTTAGCATATGCCGTCAATGCGCACTGCATCGCCTTTGAAAGATTGTCGAACGGATCATCAATCATCAAATGAAAGTGGTTGTCCATAAGGCACCAAGCCAAAACCGCCACTTCATGGCGCGCAAACCTGTCCGAGATATCCGATAGGAAACGATAGCGGTCGGAGTCATCTTCAAAAATAATCTGTTTAGAGTTACCACGGTCAAAGACATGGTAATAGCCGGTGAGCGAAACGGCGCGGGCGCATCGGGGCATAATCTCTCCTTTCAAAAACTGAACAGGCAACACCTAAAAGGAGAGAAGGAACGCGAAATGCTGAGCCTGTGACCTATTTATATCCAATGAGCGGCAAAAATAGGTCAAGAACGGCAAAATGGCAAATCGATGTCTGTCCCAAATGAGTGAAAGCACTCATGTAAGTCTGTCCCCAATGAGCGGGGCGATGCACTGGCAAATAGTTTTAGTTAAAACGCTTCAGTTTATTGAAGCGTTTTAGTGTGCCTTTTACGGGAATCTTACCGTTCACCGAATAATTTCTTGCTATCATGCAAGGCGTAGGGTAAATCTCCGATCGCAAGGAGACACAAATGGTGAAAAAGTCACCGGAAAACACTACTCCCGCAATTGTGGACAACGTAGAGGCGCTTGAGGCTAAGCTCGCTCAGATGCGAGAGGCCCAGGCGCTTTTTGCTACGTACACGCAGGAGCAGGTCGACAAGATCTTCTATGAGGCCGCCATGGCCGCCAACAAGGCTCGTATCCCGTTGGCGAAGATGGCCATCGAGGAGACCGGCCGCGGCGTTCTTGAGGACAAGGTCATCAAGAACCACTACGCCGCAGAGTACATCTACAACGCTTACAAGAACACCAAGACCTGTGGTGTCCTGGAGCGCGACGAGGCTTACGGCATCACCAAGATCGCCGAGCCTATCGGCATCGTGGGCGCCGTCATCCCGACGACCAACCCCACCTCCACCGCGATCTTCAAGACGCTGATCTGCCTGAAGACCCGCAACGCCATCATCATCTCCCCGCACCCGGCTGCCGCCAAGTGCACCATCGCCGCCGCCAAGCTCGTGCTTGACGCTGCCGTCAAGGCCGGCGCCCCCAAGGGCATCATCGGCTGGGTCGATGTCCCCTCCATCGAGCTGACCAACATGGTCATGCGCGACGTCGACATCATCCTCGCCACCGGTGGCCCGGGCATGGTCAAGGCCGCTTACTCCTCGGGCAAGCCCGCCCTGGGCGTTGGCGCCGGTAACACCCCGGTCGTCATCGACGACACCGCCGACGTGCTGCTCGCCGTCAACTCCATCATCCACTCCAAGACCTTCGACAACGGCATGATCTGCGCTTCCGAGCAGTCCGTGACCGTCATCGACACCATCTATGACCAGGTCAAGGCCGAGTTCCAGAAGCGCGGCTGCTACTTCGTCAAGCAGGGTGCCGAGATGGAGGCTCTGCGTGCCGCCATGTTCAAGAACGGCGCCCTCGATCACCGCATCCCCGGCATGGCCGCTGCCAAGATCGCCGAGCTCGCCGGCATCGAGGTTCCCGCCAAGACCAAGATCCTGATCGCCGAGGTCACCTCCACCGACCCCGCCAAGGAGGAGTTCTCCCACGAGAAGCTCTCCCCGGTCCTGGCCATGTACCACGCCAAGGACTTCCAGGAGGCCGTCGACAAGGCCGAGCACCTGGTGCTCGCCGGTGGCCCGGGCCACACCGCCTCTCTGTACGTGCACCCCGCCCAGGCCGAGAAGATCAGCCTGTTCGAGCACGTCATGAAGGCCTGCCGTATCGTCATCAACACCCCGTCCTCGCACGGTGGCATCGGTGACCTGTACAACTTTGGCATGAAGCCGTCTCTGACCCTGGGCTGCGGCTCCTGGGGCGGCAACTCCGTCTCCGAGAACGTTGGGGTGAAGCACTTGATCAACGTTAAGACTGTGGCCGAGCGCCGTGAGAACATGCTGTGGTTCCGCGCTCCCGAGAAGGTCTACTTCAAGAAGGGTTCCACGCCCGTCGCCCTCGACGAGCTGGGCAACGTCATGGGCAAGAAGCGCGCCTTCATCGTCACCGACCAGTTCCTCTTCAAGAATGGCAACACCCGCGCCATCGAGGCCAAGCTCGACGAGATGGGCATCGCCCACGACTGCTTCTACGACGTCGAGCCCGATCCGTCGCTGCAGTGCGCACGTCGCGGCGCCAAGCAGATGGCTCTCTTTGAGCCGGACGTCATCATCGCCGTCGGCGGTGGCTCCGCTATGGACGCTGGCAAGATCATGTGGATGATGTACGAGCACCCCGAGTGCAAGTTTGAGGACATGGCCATGGACTTCATGGACATCCGCAAGCGTATCTTCACCTTCCCCGAGATGGGCAAGAAGGCCTACTTCGTCGCCGTCCCGACCTCTTCGGGTACCGGCTCCGAGTGCACGCCGTTCGCCATCATCACCGACAAGGAGACCGGCATCAAGTGGCCGCTCGCCGACTACGCGCTGCTCCCCAACATGGCTATCGTCGACGCCGACAACTGCATGACCGCCCCGCGCGGCCTGACCGCTGCCTCCGGCATCGACGTCATGACCCACGCCATCGAGTCCTACGTCTCCATCATGGCTTCCGACTACACCAAGGGCCTCTCCGAGCGCGCTGCCAAGCTCGTCTTCGAGAACCTGCCCTCCAGCTTCACGAACGGCGCCAAGGACCCGCACGCCCGCGAGGAGATGCACAACGCCTCCTGCATGGCCGGTATGGCCTTCGCCAACGCCTTCCTGGGCCTCAACCACTCCATGGCCCACAAGCTCGGCGCTTTCCATCACCTGCCCCACGGCCTCGCAAACGCTGTCATCCTGACCCGCGTCATGCGCTACAACGCCGCCGAGGCTCCCGTCAAGATGGGTACCTTCTCCCAGTATCCTTACCCCAACGCGCTGCACAACTACGCCGAGATGGCCAAGTACTGCGGCATCGAGGGCAAGGACGACAAGGAGGTCTTCGAGAACTTCATCACGAAGCTCGAAGAGCTCAAGGACTTCATCGGCGTCAAGAAGACCATCGCCGACTACGGTGTTGACGAGCAGTACTTCCTCGACACCCTCGACGAAATGACCGAGC
>CALLSB010000088.1:0-1440 GCA_938014225.1 uncultured Collinsella sp.
CCGTCAAGCCATGGCTGCCGCTGTCCGTGATGGCCGAGGCCGTGCAAAAGACGGTCGAGGACGCCGGCTTTAGCGTGGTGCGCGAGTACGGCGGACACGGTATCGGTAAGGAGTTCCACGAGGACCCGTTTGTGGGCTTTACCACCGAGGCGCCCGATGTGGACACCATCATGGCTCCGGGCATGGTCTTTACCATCGAGCCCATGGTCAACGCCGGAGCGCCCGACATTAAGATTAGCAAGGGTGACGGTTGGTGCGTGCGCACCAAGGACGGCAGCGATTCGGCCCAGTGCGAGGTACAGCTCGTGGTGACCGAGGACGGCTACGAGCTGCTGAGCTGGTAGCTGTGGATGCGCCGGGCTACGCGATGGATATGTTAACCATCGCGTAGCCCGGCGTTTTTATAGCGTTTTGCCTGATAAAACCTGCCAAAATAAACCTGTCCCTTTTTGGCAGGTCAAGCGGAGAGGACTGCTTGTGAACATCCTGGTTTTGCTGCCCGTCAACGACCGCCATCGCGCAATTCTTGAGTCGAGCGCTCCGGGCGAGGACTTTATCTACACGAGCGCCGACGCCATCACGCGCGAGCAGGTCGCCGATGCCGACGTGATCTTGGGCAACATCGACCCTGACATGCTCACAGCATGCGAGCATCTCCAGCTGTTGCAATTGCAGACCGCCGGCTATGACGACTACCTTGCCGCCGGCACCGTGCCGGCCGACGCCAAACTGTCTTGCTCGGTGGGCGCCTACGGCCAGGCTGTGAGCGAGCACATGTTTGCCATGGTCCTTTCCATGATGAAGCGCCTGCCCGGCTACCAGGACCTGCAGCGCGAGCATCGCTGGGAGGATTTGGGGCCGGTCACCTCGCTCAAAAACGCCAATGTGCTGGTGCTGGGCGCGGGCGATATCGGCGGCCACTTCGCCACGCTCTGCCGCAACATGGGTGCGCACGTCCGCGGCATCAAGCGCCATCCACTCGTCTACCCTATTGTGTTTGAGGACATGGACGGCATGGACGCCCTGTCCGAGCGCTTGGCGGAGGCAGACGTCGTCGCATCCTTTATGCCCAGCACACCTGAGACCCGCGGCCTGGCGAACGCCGAGTTCTTCGCCGCGATGAAACCGGGCGCCTTCTTTGCCAACGGCGGCCGCGGCGGCCTTGTGGTCGCCGACGACTTGGTTGCCGCCCTGGAGTCGGGTCATCTCGCCGGCGCCGCGGTCGACGTCACCGACCCCGAGCCGCTGCCTGAGACAAGCCCGCTGTGGGATGCGCCCAACATGCTCATCACGCCGCATATCTCGGGCTGGTTCCACCTAGAGGCCACACTCAATAATGTGGTCGACATCGCCGCGGAGAATCTGCGTCACTTGCAAGTCGGCGAAACCCTGCGCTGTTGGATTGAGCACTAATCTTGTTCCGCCGTTCTAACGAACGGC
>CALLSB010000089.1:0-15716 GCA_938014225.1 uncultured Collinsella sp.
GGTTTAAGGTCCGTAGGCGCACGCGCGGTGCGGACGGTAGAAGGCATTTGCGCCGCAACAAGCGCAAATAAGAATGCCCGGGGTTCGGAGCCCGGGCATTTAACAAAACCAGAAAACTAGGCCGCCCGCGCTTTCGAACACTTACGCGGGGTGCGTCGTTTCCTGTAGCTATTGTATCCCGAATCGCCCCGCCGATTCGGGATATTTTGAAAACTCAAACACGTCGGGCAAACCCGGACAATGCGGCCAGGCTCCGCTGGATGAGGAATCGTGTTTGTAACTATCGAACAGATGTTTGAAATTATTGCGTTTACCAGCTGTGGGTGCATGCACTCGCAGTAAAATACCCTTGCGACGCATCCCGTGCGCGGGCGGCCGACGACTCGATCGGAGGTCCCCAAATGCTGAAATTCCTTAACGCGCTCGCCGCCCTAGCGGCGTTGGGCTCGTTCGTCATCGCGTTTCTTGACTCGTATGAGGTTCGGTTTAAGGTCCGTAGGCGCACGCGCGGTGCGGACGGTAGAAGGCATTTGCGCCGAAAGCGCAAATAAGAATGCCCGGGGGTCGGATCCCGGGCATTTAACAAAAGCTGAAAACTAGGCCGCCCGCGCTCCCAAACATTTACGCGGGGTGCGTCGTTTTCTATTGATATTGTATCCCGAATCGCCCCGCCGATCCGGGACATTTTGAAAACTCAAATGCGGGCCCATGCTCGCGCCGCGCAATGCTGTCTAGCTGCGTTGTCCGGCGTGGAAGCTCGCTAATCGGCTATTATTTGTTTAGACAACTTGAGTTGTAGAGGAGTGACCGGCGATGGTGCAGGGCGCCAAACATATGAAGAGCAATAACGCCGCGGACAACGGCGGCTCAAGCCATCAGTCCAAACCTCAACCAAAGCCCAAGCGCCGTCGCAAGCGGCTGCCGCGCTGGGCCGACCGGCTCATCACCATCGTCATCATCCTCATTGGCGTGGGCCTTATGACCTGGCCGTGGATCTTGGACCGGCTCGAGGCCTCGGGCGTGTTCAACCAGATCAGCACGGTGTCCAGTACCGTGGACGCGCTGTCTGCCGAGGAGCGCGAGCGCATCCTGCTCCAGGCGCGCTCCTTTAACGAGCAGCTGGCGGGCGAGGCCACCGAGCTTCCCGCCGACCAGATCGAGCCCTACGCCCAGCAGCTCATCTTTGACCGCGACCCCATGATGAGCTGGGTCGAAATCCCCTCCATCGACGTGAGCATGCCCATCTACCACGGCACGAGCGAGGAGGTCCTCATGGCGGGCGTCGGCCACCTGGAGGGCACGAGCCTGCCGGTGGGCGGCACCTCGACGCATTGCGTGCTCACCGCGCACTCGGGCATGCGCAACCTGAGCATGTTCGACGACATCCATTCGCTGGAGTCCGGCGACCTGGTGCTGCTGCACACCATGAACAAGACGCTCGCCTATAAGATGGTAGACTCCGAGGTCGTGCTGCCCGAGGAGATGGAGTCGCTGACCATCGAGCCGGGCGCCGACAAGGTGACGCTTGTCACCTGCACGCCCTACGGCGTGAACGACCATCGCCTGCTGGTGCATTGCGTGCGCACCAAGTACAACAAGAAGGACATCGACAAGCAAAAGTCGCTGGCCGGCCGCCACTGGGGCAAGCGCGAGTTTGCCGTGCTCATCGTGGTCGTAGCCATTGTGCTGTTGCTACTGGACATCGTGATCCACGCGGTCCGTAAACGCCACAAGGCCAAGGCCTCGGCATAAGACGTCGTTCAGAACCACCACAATGGGGACAGGCACCTTTGTGGTGGTCGGGACTTCCAAACCATCACAACATTCGATGAAAATCGCGATTTTGACGATAAACGTCGAATGTTGTGATGGTTTTACGTTGCAGGCGAGACGGTCTTCGTTGCAGGCGAGACGGTCTTCGTTGCGGGCGCGACGGTTTTCGCTATGGACGGTACGGTTTCGTTGCAGAACCGCCGGCCCGCCGCCTGCTAACCGCCGCCCTCGTTACGTTTTCGCTGCATTTGGGTAAAGCGCCTGCTCCAAGCCGGCGCCGCCCTGTATACTAGAGCGGTTTATCTGTTATGCGGAAGGGAGCGCCTATGGCACTCAGCGAGAAAGACGTGCGCGGCATCGCCGAGTACGCAAAGATCGCACTGACCGATGACGAGCTCACCCAGATGACGTCCTACCTGAACGACGCCGTCCAGATGCTCGAGCCCGTCTTGCAATATGACTTGCCCGACGTGGAGCCCACGTTCCATCCCATCGGAAGCCTGTCCAACGTGATGGGCGATGACCTGCGCGAGCCCGAGCGCGACCTGCCGCTCGACGTTGCGCTCGAGAACGCCGGCAGCGCGCGCGACCGCTACTTCCGCGTGCCGTCCATTTTGGGAGAGGGGGAGAGCGAGTAATGGCGCTAAGCTTCGATTCCCTTACCGCCGCCCAGATCGCCGCGGGCGTTGCCGCCGGCGACTTTACCGCTACCGAGGTGGCCCAGGCCTCCCTTGCCGCCATCGAGGCGCGCGAGGGCGGGGTCCAGGCATTCCTGCAGGTGGCGCCCGAGCTTGCGTTCGAGGCCGCCGCGCGTGTGGATGCCGACCGCGCCGCAGGCAAGCCGCTGCCCCCGCTTGCGGGCGTGCCGCTGGCCATCAAAGACAACATGAACCTCGTGGGCACGCGCACCACTTGCGCTTCCCGCATGCTCGGGGACTACCAGAGCGTCTACACCGCCACCTGCGTCCAGCGCATGCTCGATGCCGGCTGCCTGCCCATGGGCAAGGCCAACATGGACGAGTTTGCCTTTGGCAGCTCCACCGAGAGCTCGGCGTTCCACCGCACCAACAACCCCTGGGATACCGAGCGCGTGCCCGGCGGCTCCTCGGGCGGCTCCGCTGCCGCCGTTGCCGCGGGCGAGGTCGCGCTCTCGCTGGGCTCGGACACCGGCGGCTCCATTCGCCAGCCGGCGTCGCTGTGCGGCGTGGTGGGCTTTAAGCCCACGTATGGCGCCGTGAGCCGTTACGGCGTGGTTGCCTTTGGCTCGTCGCTCGATCAGGTGGGCCCCTTTGGCCGCACGGTCGAGGATGTCGCGCTAGCCATGAACGCGCTTACCGGCGCGGGGCACGATCCGTACGACTGCACCAGCCAGGATTGCGCCGTCGACTTTACCGAGCATCTCAACGACAGCATCGAGGGCAAGCGCGTGGGCATTATCCCTGCGTTTATGGAGGCCGAGGGCCTGACGCCCGAGGTCAAGGCCGCTGTTCAGCGCGCCGCCCAGGAGCTGCAGAACCAGGGTGCCGAGCTGGTCGAGGTCAACCTGCCGCACCTGGACGCCGCCATCGCCGCCTACTACGTCATCGGCCCGGCCGAGGCGTTCTCCAACCTGGCCCGCTTCGACGGCATTCGCTACGGCTATCAGGAGGAAGGCTGCGCCAACCTGTCCGACCAGAGCTCGCTTTCGCGCGCCCATGGCTTTGGCGCCGAGGCCAAGCGCCGCCAGATGCTCGGCGCCTACCTGCTGAGCTCGGGCGTGTACGACAAGTACTACTACGCCGCGCAAAAGGCCCGCACACTCATCACGCAGGACTACGACGCCGCGTATGCCAAGGTGGATACCATCCTCATGCCCGCCTCGCCGCGCACGGCCTTTAAGTTTGGCGAGATCAGCGACCCCACGCAGATGTACCTCTCCGACCTGTACACCATCTCGCTCAACATCTGCGGCAACGGTGGTATCTCAGTGCCGCTGGGCTTGGGCGAGGATACTCAGTTGCCCGTTTCTGCCCAGCTGGTGGGTCCGGCCTTTAAGGACCGTCAGCTGCTCACGTTTGCCCGCGCCCTGGAGCGCGGCTTTGCCGATGCCGCTACGGGTGCGCCCGCGCTTTCCGTCGCGCCCGATTTTGCCGGGAAGGGAGGCGAGCTGTAATGAAGGAGCTTTCCGAGGTCCTGCAGGATTGGGAGGCCGTGATCGGCCTGGAGATCCATACCGAGCTCACCGCACTCGATACCAAGATGTTCTGCAACTGCAAGCTCAGCCACGATGACGAGCCCAATGCCAACGTGTGCCCGGTGTGCCTGGGCCTGCCCGGCGCCCTGCCGGTGCCCAACAAGCGCGCAATCGAGAGCATCGTCAAGGCCGGTCTTGCCACCAACTGCGAGATTCAGCGTCACTCGATGTTCTACCGCAAGCACTACTTCTATCCCGACATGGCCAAGAACTTCCAGACCACGCAGGGTCCGGTCGCCTTTGCCATGTACGGTCACCTGGATCTGGACGTGACCGGTCGCGGTGCCGCCGAGCGCCCCGACTGCGCGTTTGGCGAGGCCGAGGCCCAGAGCCTGGCGAGCGCCTCGGCCAACGCCGAGGGCCTGTCCACGTCCATGACGTCGATCATGCGCGAGGGCAATCAGCGTGCCGGCCATCTGGCCAGCTATGACGCGTCCAACCTGCAGATGCCCGAGCGTTGCGAGGACGGTTCCTACACGGTGCCCATCCGCATCCTGCGCATCCACATGGAGGAGGACGCTGCCAAGATGGTGCACGTGGGCGGTGCCGAGGGCCGCATCACCGCCGCGGCCGAGTCGCTCGTCGACTACAACCGCTGCGGCACGCCGCTCATCGAGCTCGTCACCGAGCCCGATTTGCGTACGCCCGAGGAAGCGCGTCTGTTTATGGAAAAGCTCCGTCGCATCTTTGTGACGCTGGGCATTTCGGACTGCTCCATGGAGAAGGGCTCCATGCGCTGCGACGGCAACGTGTCGCTGCGCCGCCGTGGAGAGGCCAAGCTGGGCACCAAGACCGAGCTCAAGAACCTCAACTCGTTCAAGAGCCTGCATGACGGCCTTGCCTACGAGATTTGCCGCCAGGCCGAGGTGCTCGAGGAGGGCGGCATCATCTATCAGGAGACCCGCCACTGGGAGCCCAGCCGCAAGCGCACCGTGGTCATGCGCGTCAAGGAGACGGCCGACGACTATCGTCTGTTCCCTGACCCCGATCTGGCGCCGTTCGATCTGGACGACGAGTTCATCGACCGCTGCCGAGGCGAGATCCCCGAGCTGCCCGATGCCAAGCGCGTCCGTTTTGAGGCCGACTTTGGCATTAAGGCGGCGGACGCCGAGCAGATTGCCGGCGACCCCGAGTTTGCCGAGTTCTTTGAGGCGGCCGCTGCCGGTATGGCTGGCAAGGAGGCCCAGACGGTCGCAAACTTGCTGGTGAACGAGATGATCGCCTACCTTAAGGGCGCGGGCGTGTCGCTGACAGAGTCCGGTATTGCACCGGCTCAGGTGGCAGCTCTTGCCAAGTTGCTGGCGACCGATGCCATTAGCTCCAATCAGGCACACGAGGTCTTTGAGGCCATGGCCCAGACCGGCGACGACCCTAACAAGATCGTCGACGAGCGCGGTATGCGTCAGGTGAGCGATGCCGGCGCGCTGCAGCCGATCGTGGACGAGGTGCTGGCAAACTGTGCCGATCAGGCGCAGCAGTATCGTGACGGTAACCAGAAGGTCATCGGCTTTTTGGTGGGCCAGTGCATGAAGGCGAGCCGCGGCAAGGGCAACCCGAAGCTCTTCAACGAGTTGCTGAGAACGTCGCTCTCGTAAGCGGGAACCCGGGAGCCCCGGCAGGGCGGGTGCTTCCTCACAATTTCGAACAGTCCTGCGCAAGACGAAGGCCACATTAAGTGGCCTTCTTTGCGTGCGGAACTCATTTTGAGCAAGCACCCGCCCTGCCGGGGCTCCCGGGTTCTGTGACGACTCGGCCGTTCGGGTCAGGTGGGCTGAATGGAATTTGGTGAATGAGGGTGCCGTTGGCACCCTCATTCTTTATGGATGTGGCAAAGGGGCTGTCCCTTTGCCACATTGTGGGAGTGACGGAAATCGGGGTCTAATACTTTTCCGCGAAGTGAACGACCTATTTTGGACCCCTGAAACATCAACACTTTCCTGGCTCGATTTCCTGCGGTTTTGTCGAGTTTTTCCTGCGGTTTTGTTACTAAAAAATGCGGATGCTTCAGGGGTCCGATTTTGCTCGTTCACTTCGCGGAAAAGTATTAGACCTCGTTTCGTTGGACCGGGGGAGAGTCTTTCTTGGATGCCGGAGACGTGCGTCGCGGCGGGCGGATTGTCGGAAGTCGGTTGGTCCGAGCTATAAGATTTCTAGAAAGTTAACCGTTGTTGACCTTAATAGTTAGATAAACTAAACTATTTTCCAAAAGTGTGCTCGAGCAAACTTGTTTACTCGGGTGCTGAGGCACCGTGCCGCGTCCAATGCGGCAAAAGGGAGAAGCAACATGAAGAAGTCGACGTTTAACACCCTGCTTGTCGGTGGCGGTTTTCTGCTTGGCACGGCCGGCATCAAGCTGCTTACCAGCGCTCCGGTCAAGAATGCCTGCGTGCAGGGTATCGCGTGCGGTATGCGCGTCAAGAACTGCTACCAGGATATGGTCGAGCAGGCCAAGGCTAATGTCGATGACATGGTTGCCGAGGCTGCCTACATCACCCAGAGCGAGGCCGCTGCTGACGAGGCAGCCGAGTAACGCTCCCAGGCACAAACTATGAGATTCTCGATTATTAGCGAGATCCCCGGCAGGACCCGTCTTCAATTGGCGGGTCCTGTGCCAGAGAGCGATCTCGATGCACTTCTTAAGCTCAGCGGCGATATCGACGGCGTGCACAAGGTGCGCGTGTATGGCCGCATTGGCCAGATGGCGCTGGAGTACGACGAGCCGCGCCGCGCAAGTGTGCTCGACGCCTTGGACGCGCTCGATGCTCAAGCTATCGCCGATGCCAAGTCGGGCTACGTGATGCAGCTCGAGCCGCGCAAGCACAAGCTCGTCATGGATCTTGCCACACTTATCGGCGCCCACTACGCGCGCCGCTGGTTCCTGCCTACGCCTCTGCGTGCGGTGTTTGTCGTGGCCGGTTACATGGCATTTTTGCGCGCTGCCCTTCATGAGCTGGCGCAGCCGCGCCTGACCGTTCCTGTGCTCGACGCTTCGGCCATCGGCATCTCGTTCGTCAAGCGCGACGTCGACACCGCGGGTCAGACGATGTTCCTGCTCAACGTGGGCGAGCTGCTCGAGGACTACACACGCGCCATGAGCGAAAACGAGCTCATCAACTCGCTGCTCGACGTACCCGACAAGGCGCAAAAAGTGGTCGGCGACACCGAGGTGAGTGTTGCCGCCACCGAGCTTGAGCCCGGCGACTTGGTCGCCGTTCGCACCGGCATGTCCATCTGCATCGACGGCGTGGTCGAGCAGGGAAGCGCCATGGTTAACCAGGCGACCCTGACCGGCGAGCCGCTTGCCGTCGAGCGCAGCGCAGGCGACGACGTGTTCGCCGGCACCGTCGTGGAAGACGGCAGCATCTTGGTGCGTGTGCGCGCCAATACGGCTCAGACCAAGCTCCGCTCGATCGTCTCGCTCGTGCAGACGGCCGACTCGCTCAAGTCCGAGGGTCAGTCGCACATGGAGGACCTCGCCAACAAGATCGTCCCGTGGAACTTCCTGCTTGCGGGTCTGGTCGCGCTCACCACGCGCAGCCTCATCAAGACCTCGGCGGCGTTGATGGTCGACTACTCGTGCGCACTCAAGCTCACGGGTTCCGTTGCCGTCATGACCGCTATGAGCGATGCCGCCAAGATGGGCGTCATGGTCAAGGGCGCGAAGTACTTTGAGTCGTTTGCCAAGGCCGATACCATCGTGTTTGATAAGACCGGCACGCTCACCGAGGCGCAGCCGCGTCTTGCCTGCGTGCTCACCACCGATGGCTGGAGCGAGGACGAGGTTCTGCGCCTTTCCGCCTGCTTAGAGGAGCATTTCCCGCATCCGGTGGCACGCGCCGTGGTCAATGCGGCACGCGAGCGCGAGCTCGAGCACCGCGAGCGCCATGCCGCCGTCGAGTACATCGTGGCGCACGGCATCGCTTCGTCCATTGAAGGGCGTCGCGCCATCATCGGTTCCGCGCACTTTGTATTTGAGGATGAGGATGCGCGGCTCGAGTCCGACATCAAGGAGCAAATCGAGTCCCAGATGCAGGGTCTGTCGCCGCTGTATCTGGCGGTCGACGGCACCGTTGTGGGCGTGCTCGGTATCGAGGACCCGCTTAAGCCCGGGGTCCGCGAGGCCATCGCCGACCTGCACGCGTTGGGCGTTAAGCACGTGGTCATGCTCACGGGCGACTCGGAGCGCACGGCCGAGCGCATTGCTCGCGAAGCAGGTGTCGACGAGTTTAAGGCCGAGCTGCTGCCCGAGGACAAGTACGCGTATGTTGAGCGCATTAAGGGCGAGGGGCGCCACGTTGCCATGGTGGGCGACGGCGTCAACGATTCGCCGGCGCTGGGCCTGGCCGATGTGGGTCTGGCCATGGGCGGCGGAAGCGACATCGCCAAGGAGGTCGCCGATATCATCCTGACCGATACGGATCTGGCTGCAATCGTGCGCCTGCGCCGCATGGGCCAGGGGCTTATCGACCGTCTGTCGAGTTCGTATTCCAAGGTGATGCTCACCAACTCAGCACTCTTGGCACTGGGCATTACCGGCATGATTACTCCGCAGACGTCGTCACTACTGCACAACGGCTCAACGATCGCCTACAGCCTGGGCAACGCAAAGGCTTACCTGCGTTAGCGTTTTCGATTGAGTATATGGCCTGCATTCGGGTGGCACCGCAGCCGCCAGGGTGCAGGCCTTCTTTTGTTTGACGAGAGGCTAGCTCGGCTATATGCTCGTGCTAGCAATGCTAGTAAATGCTGAAGGTGAGGTTGAGATGGCTACCGTTGGCAGCATGGCACAGGTGAATGTTCGCGTAGATCGCTCGGTTAAAGAGCGTGCCGAGGAAGCGTTGCGGCTTTCGGGCAGATCACTGCCCGAGCTCATCAAAAAGGTGGTGGCCAAGGTCGCACAGGGTGGCGGGCAGTGTGAGGAAGTGCTGTCTGCCGTTGATGGCCGGCAACAGACCGTCGCGCACGATACTCCGTTCGCCGCGTCGTGGGCAGCGGCAGACCGGCTTTATGCAGATTTGGGCATCGCTACGTCGCCCGTATCCGACGATCGCGATTGGGACGTAACCTATTCCGACGCCATGGATGAGCATTATCGCCAAAAGGGGATGATCCAGTGAGTGGGGCGCCTCTCAAGATCATGGTTGACGCCAACGTATGGGTCGATTCGTTTTGCGTCGACCATGCCGAGTCGCTTGCCGCGCGTGCGTTTATTGGGCAGGCGACGGAGACGGGGGCGTTGCTGTTCTTCCCGGTGTATATCGCTAAGGACGTGCTGTACGTTGTCCAACACGAGCTGAAGCGAAGCGTTCTTGCCAGCGGGGGAGCACTCGACGAGGCATCTGCCCGTGCAATTGGCGATGCGGCGCTGGCGTTTGTTCGGAACATGACCGAAAACGCCACGGCCGTGGGTGCAGATGCGTCGGACCTTTGGCTGGCCGACAAATATCTGACGCTTCATCGCGATTACGAGGACAACTTGGTACTCGCTGCGTGCAAGCGCGCGCAGGTCGATTACTTGGTGACCAACGATCGCAAGCTGCTCGAACATGCCGATCTCGCAGCAAAGACCCCGCGCCAAATGATGCCGATTCTTGCTTTGGCCGAACGCGGCGGCGCGGCTATCGGTTGACGCGAACTGTTTGCGGGCCTCTTGGACGACGATGCGCCAAGGGACCCGCGTCTGCTATTTACAAAAGCTCGGCCTTGATGGCGGGACTTTCTGCGAGCTGCTCGGCTGCCTTTTCATCGGAGCTGTCGAGTGCTGCCAGGCTGCGGTAGACCCACTCGTTGACCTGGGTGTTCTTGACGCCTGCGGTCTGCATAAGGGCGCCTACCTCGCGGATTGCTGCGAGCAGATCGGCTTTGGGACCCGCGAGCTCGACCTCGATGCTGTGGTAGGCGGTCACGCCGCGGTTCTCACTCACGTGGTCGATAAAGCCCTCGACGGTCTCAAGCTGCTGGGCGAGAGCTGCATCATCGTCAGCGTCCAGCGCGACGAGTGCGTTCGATACCGTGAGGGCGGGATGTCCGCAGGGGACAAAGCCTTCGATGGCATCCATAGCTTCGGTAATGGTTGAGCCCAGACCTGCGAGGGCATTGACGAGTTGCTGCTTGGTATCCATAACGGTCCTTTCGACGGGTCAATTTTGCTTGGCGAAAATATACGTGACGCGATCGGTAGCAAAAGTGCGAAGTGCGGCGCACATTGGGGTCTTCACAGCTCGTGCATAGAACAGCTGTCTGCCTTTAGAACGTGGTAAGATAGCTATCCACGAGCGGGGTTCACCCCGCGTGTTCCTTGAAAAGTCGACGGTTATCGGGTGTTTGCAGACCCGACACCATCCAGACTTTCCCAACATTCGGGGGCGACTGGTTTCGACACGATAGCTCTGAGAGAGGAAGCAAGCCGAGGTCTCCTCGCCTCGTTAAACAGGGGTACCGTCAAATTGAATTGACAACAACTCTTCTTTTGAGCCTATGGCTCTCGCTGCTTAGTTTATAGCGGCGCGTCAACCCGGTGATTTCCCCGACACCGGCGCGACGTCATGTTAGGGGAATGCTCCTGCGTACGTAATCGGTATGGCGCAGGCTAAGACCGAACCGGTTAGGACGCCGCGAGCGTGTCGCTGCGCGCAAAGTGTCCGAGACTAAACCAGCGACTGAGCTTGGAGATGCCAATCAGGGGGCTTTCGTGGACCGGAGTTCGATTCTCCGCGCCTCCACCAATAGTTACAAGCAGGTAGAGAAGTGTCTCTACCTGCTTTTTTATTACTTACAGATACCGCGGAGAATCGAACTCTATGCAGGGCGCGGGCGTAAAGAAAACGCGTAAGCGTTTTTAGCCCGCGGGCGAGGACGCCGGCAGGCGGCCGAAGCCGGTGTGGATCCGCGAAGCGGATACGCGGACGTCCTTTCGCCCGCACCATTAAATGAAAGAGCTCCCAGCAATGGGAGCTTTTTTGTTATGGGCCTCTTGTTGATGTCACGTTGCTGCTTCGTGCGGGTATCCTAGTGCCAACGTGTGCCTATCAGAGGAGAGACCATGCTGTTGTCCGGAATCATTGCCGCCCTTACGAGTCTTCTGCTTCCCATCATCATTTTGTTGCTGCTGCTCCCCAACGCCTGCTATGTCGTTGAACAGCAGCATGCCGTAATCATCGAGCGCCTGGGCAAGTTTAACCGCATCGTCAACGCGGGCTTCCATATGAAGGTGCCCGTGATCGACCGCAAGGCCGCCACGGTGAGTTTGCGCACCATGAAAAACGGTTTTGGCATCGACGTTAAGACTCAGGACAACGTGACCATCGGCCTTGAGGTCTCTGCTCAGTACCACGTGAGCTATGACATGGGCGCCGGCCCGGCAGATTCGGGTATCTACAAGAGCTACTACATGCTGCAGGAGCCCGTCGACCAGATGCGTGACTTCATCACCGACGCCCTGCGCTCTTCGATTCCCGTCTACACACTCGATGAGGTCTTTGCCAAGAAGGATGACATCGCCAAGGATGTCAACGCTACCGTTTCCGAGCAGATGGCCGCCTACGGCTTCACCCTCGTGTCGACGCTCATCACCAAAATCGCACTGCCGACCGAGGTCGAGAATTCCATGAACGACATCAACGCCGCCCAGCGCAAGCGCGCTGCGGCGCAGGAGCTCGCCGAGGCAGACCGCATCAAGCGCGTCACCGAGGCGACCGCCGAGGCCGAGGCTATGGAAAAGGCGGGCGAGGGCATCGCCAACCAGCGCAAGGCCATCGCGCTGGGTATCAAAGATTCGCTCGAGATCATCCAGGAGACGGGTGTCGGCAATGACGAGGCCAACCAACTGTTCATGTTTACGCAGTGGTCCGAGATGATGACGGAGTTCGCTCGCACGGGTAAAACCTCGACGGTCGTGCTGCCGAGCGACTTCTCGCAGTCGGCCTCTATGTTCGAGCAGATGCTGACCGCCGGCAAAGTTCAAAACGATTCGAAGGAGTAAACGCGCGTGAAATACACCGTCGTTTGCGTCGGTAAGCTCAAGGAGCGCTTTTGGAAGGACGCGTGCGCTGAGTACACCAAGCGCCTAGGTGTCTATGCCAAGGTTGATATCCGCGAGGTGGCCGATATCGACCCGGCTAAGGCGGGCGGCGTGGATGCCGCGCGCGACAAGGAGGGGGCGGCAATTCTTGCTGCCCTGCCGTCTCGAGCGCATGTGATCCTGCTGGCCATTGAGGGCAAAGAGCGCTCGAGCGAGGAGTTTTCGGCGAGGCTCGACGATCTTATGCTGCGAGGCAGCAGCGACATCGCCTTTGTGATTGGCGGATCGGACGGCGTGAGCGATGACGTGCGCGCACGAGCCGACGAGATGCTCAGCTTTGGACGCATTACCTTGCCGCATAACCTGGCGCGTGTGGTGCTGCTAGAGCAGATTTACCGTGCCTGCAAGATCAGTCGTGGCGAGCCGTATCACAAATAGGTCGGCAATACGAAACAATGGCGTGGGACAATAGCATTCGTTTTTGAAGAGCGTGTCTGAGAGGACTATGAGATATGAAGATTGGGTTTGTCGGTTTTGGCAATATGGCGAGCGCTATGGCCGATGGCTGGATCGCTGCCGGTGTAGCTGCGAGCGACATGTGCGCCTGCGCGGGCCGCTACGACGCACTGGTTGAGCGCTGCGAGGCACGCGGCATGGTCGCCTGCCACGATGCCGCCGAGGTTGTCGCCGCATCCGATATCGTGGTCGCTGCGGTCAAACCGTACATGATCGAGAAGGTATTCGCCCCGCTCAAGGATGCTCTTGCCAAAAAAGTCGTTCTGTCGGTTGCCTGGACCTGGGACAGTGCCAAGTGGGAGCAGGTCCTGCCGGGCGTCGCGCATATCTCGACGGTGCCCAACACACCGGTTTCGGTGGGCGAGGGCGTCATCGCTTGCGAGAAGGCTTCCACGCTTAGTGATGAGCAGAGCGCAGTGGTGCTTGATCTGCTTGGCAAGCTCGGTGCGGTGGTCGAGCTCGATACGAGCCTGCTGTTTGTGGGCGGCACGGTGGGTGGTTGCGCTCCGGCATTTGTCGCCATGGCAATCGAGGCCCTGGGCGATGCGGCGGTCAAGCACGGTATCCCGCGTGCCGATGCCTATCGCATTGTGAGCCAGATGGTGCTGGGTACGGCAAAGCTGCAGCTTGCAACTGGCCAGCATCCTGCGGCGATGAAGGATGCCGTATGCTCGCCCGGTGGTGCCACCATCAAGGGCGTCGTTGCACTCGAGGACGCCGGCATGCGCAGCGCCCTGGTCAAGGCAATTGACGCAACTCTCCAATAAAACCGACCAAAAAAGACAGGTATATTTTGGCAGGTTTTTCCTGCGGTTTTGTCGCATGTACGAAAAGCGCCCCGCAACTGGCTCAATTCCAGCTGCGGGGCGCTTGCATTTGCCCAGATAAAACCGACCAAAATAAACCTGTCCCTTTTTGGCAGGTTAGTCCCAGAAGCTGTCTTCCTCATCCTCGGACTTGGGCCCGCGGTCGACGTACATCTTATGGGTGCGCTTCTCCATTACAAAGGCAAGAATCGCAAATAACAGGATGCCGCCGGCGAAAAGGATGGCAAAACCGGTGCGGGTGCCAAACAAAAAGGAAAAAACTGCGTCCATTGGGTGCCTTCTTGCGTAGTTGAGTTGGGTCGTAAACGCTCATAAGTATATACTTGCCCATACATGTACAAGGTTGCAACCTAAATGGAATGTATATCGCCGGAGGATCTAATGCTTGATATCAAGTTTGTTCGCGAGAACCCCGATGCCATCGATGTCGCCATGGCTAACCGCCAGACGTCTTGGGATCGTGAGAAGTTCTTTGAGCTCGACGACGAGCGCCGTGCCGTCATCACCGAGGTCGAGGAGCTCCAGGCTACGCGCAATGCCGAGTCCAAGAAGATCGGCGCCCTGATGAAGGAGGGCAAGAAGGACGAGGCCGAGGCCGCCAAGGAGGCCGTGCGCGCCGTCAACGAGAAGATTGACGGTCTGGCCGAGCGCCGTACTGCTCTCGAGCAGGAGCAGTACGACTTCATGGCTCACCTGCCCAACATTCCTTGCGAGGCCACGCCGTACGGCAAGGACGAGGACGAGAACATCGAGCGCCGTCGTTGGGGCACCCCGCGCGAGTTCGACTTCGACTTTAAGCCGCACTGGGATCTGGGCACCGATCTGGACATCCTCGACTTCGAGCGCGGCAACAAGCTCTCCGGCAGCCGTTTCACCGTTCTCGGTGGCGCCGGCGCCCGCCTGGAGCGTGCCCTCATCAACTTCTTCCTCGATACGCACACCAGCCGTGGCTTCAAGGAGTGGTGGCCGCCTATCGTCGTCAAGCGTCAGACCATGTTCGGCACGGGCCAGCTGCCCAAGTTCGAGGACGACGCCTATCATGTCTCGGGCGACAACTTCCTGATCCCCACCGCCGAGGTCGTGCTCACCAACCTGCACGCCGGCGAGGTCCTCGATGCCGACACCCTGCCGCGCCGCTACACCGCCTTCACCCCCTGCTTCCGCGAGGAGGCCGGTTCCGCCGGTCGCGACACCCGCGGCATCATCCGCCAGCACGAGTTCGACAAGGTCGAGATGGTCAAGTTCGCTAAGCCGGAGGAGTCCGACGAGGAGCTCGAGAGCATGACCGCCGAGGCCGAGTACCTGCTGCAGCAGCTGGGCCTTCCGTATCGCGTGATTAGCCTGTGCACCGGCGACTTGGGCTTCTCTGCCCGTCAGACCTACGACGTCGAGGTCTGGCTGCCGAGCTACAACGCCTACAAGGAGATCAGCTCCTGCTCCAACTGCGGTGACTTCCAGGCTCGCCGCGCCAACATCAAGTATCGCGACCCCGAGAACTTCAAGGGTTCGCGCTACCTGCACACGCTCAACGGTTCCGGCCTGCCGGCCGGCCGCACCATGGCCGCCATTCTGGAGAACTACCAGAACGCCGACGGCACCATCACGATTCCCGAGGTTCTGCGTCCTTACATGGGCGGCCTCGAGAAGATCGAGCCGGTCGCGTAACTTGGCTGCATAGGGGATATGCAAGGGCGCTCCTTCGGGGGCGCCCTATTTCGTGCGCAGGTCCATACCATGCCGTGCGGACAGCTCAATAGAAAACACACGAACAACTGTTCTGTATACAGCCATCTACCTGCTATGCTTTTGCTAAATAAGAGCGAGAGAAAGGGGACGCGATGGAGCTGTTTGATGATCGGGTGGTTTTGTTTGAGAGCGACGAGGGCGGGGAATACCTGCTTGTAACGTGTGAGCCGTCTGGCATGGGCGGCCTGGTGATTCGGCAGACGAGTGAGGGTCCGTTGACACAATGGTGCTTTGAGGAGTCGCCGCATGTGGTCGAGACCTTTGTGACGCACGAGGGACTTGTGGCGCTGGAGCACTTCTATGGAGTTGGGACTTCCAACCAGGTCGCGCGCATGCTGAGCATCTCGTTTGCCGATTATGATTGTGCCCAGCGGGTGAGATCGCTCCTGAGGGAACTTGATGCTAAGTTCGACGTGATCGAAAAGCCAATCGATCGTACGGGGAACGGCGGTATATGCGGAGCAGCGTGACAAAACTGCGTTCCACAAAAAAGTTTGAGATTGTGCTTGACTCCAATAAGCTAAAGTGGTTTTATATGTCTTGCGCTGCGGCGTTACCTCAGCTGGATAGAGGGTCTGACTACGAATCAGAACGTCATAGG
>CALLSB010000090.1:0-11435 GCA_938014225.1 uncultured Collinsella sp.
CAGGTACTCAAATGAGACCAGCATGGGGTCGCTCTCCTTAAAGAAGCCCTTCAAAAACCAGCGCTGGCGCGCGTCGGGCTTGGTATTGGGCTCAAACAGGCCGTAGATGGTCTCGTAGCGGCGCGTGTACAGGCCGGTGTTGAATAGGCAACGGTCGTCGTCGAACACCAGCGGCAAGTTGGACGGGGCGGTCTGGTCCACGTCACGCTCGGTCAAGAACACCGCGCGGCTAAACGAAAACGACAGGTAGTTTTTGAGGATGCGGTTGCCGGAACCCCAGTCCTCGGGGTCGGCGAGGTCGGCCAAGCGCTCGTAACAGGGCTCGGGGCAAAACGCAAAGTCGTATACATTGCTGCACAGGGTGTTGGGGATCTCCATGTGGCGTCCAATCCATCTCATAGCTGGCGTGCGGATGCTTTGATTCTATACGTGCGACGGGTCGGCCATATCCGCAATGCAACCGCGGCGTAGCTCTTCGGCGAGCCCACTGGTCGTGCGGTTTCCGGATACGAGGTCTTGGATCCAGGCGTAGTACTGGTTGTCTTTGGGCTCGGGGCTGTCGGACAGCTCGACCGGAGTGCCGGCGAACCTTAAGACGGACAACGCAAAGACAAGGCTGGTTCGTTTGTTACCGTCTTCAAAGATGTGGTCCTTGACCATGTGCTCGGCCACGTAGGTGACCTGGTCAAAGATGTCTGCGAAGCGATCGGCCGGCGATTGACCGAATATCGTACAGAATGCACCCGCAAGCACGGACTCGACGCGTCCAAGCTCAAGCGCGGCCCGGTCGCCTGTGGCGTCGGTTGTATAGCAGCGCCCGACCGTCATCAGCGTGCTGTGCAGGCGCATCACGGCCGCGGCCATATCTTCGAGCGAACCGGCATCATCGAGCACGAGCGGCGCGAACGGACGAGCGCTCCGCCGCGTAGCCGCCATCATGAGTTCTCCAAGAGCCTGAGCGCGTTGGGCATGCCCGTAATGGTTAACTCAACTGCATGGTCGATTGACATAGAGTCGTCGAGCGAAATCGGTAATGTTGAATTTGCCTCGTCCGCTATTGAATGATCTTCTTGTGCAGCTCGACCAGTACCGTCATCTAGCTGAACATAGCTCCAAAGCATTGCTACCTCGTTTACAACTTTTTGAGTTAAAAGACTGCCCCTAACGCGGGTTGAATCACACTAGTTACCCGACCCAAATACGTCATCTACAAGATCAGGCAAGTCTGTCCATACTTGATAGGCGGCAACGTTGTCCGGATTCATTTCTCTTGCACGACGTTTATCATCCGTATTGTGCTTTGCGGCATTGGTCAAAGCCTGGCCCTTGTTGCCGTCAATTATTTCAAGATTTACCGACTTGAACTTTGACGCGGAGGACCTGTTGGGGTCAGTAGATTTTAGAACGCCAAGGTCGCGCGCTCTTTTCTCACATTGTGGCGTCGATGCAAAAGTTTCCGGGCATGGTGAGACATGATCGATAAGCCATACTTCAAAGCATGGATTGGAGATCGCGAGCCTAACTCCTTTTGTCTTTGCTTCTCGTTCTGCTGCGGTTAGGTTTCTGAACTCATCTGAATCGACTACGATCCATGCGGAACTCAATGCTTCGATTTCGCCTGCTTTAACGGCCTTTTTATCTGAATCGAGCTCTCGCGAAAGCTGCTTGGCGACCTTCAAGGGGTCTCCGTCAATATGCCGATAACGCACGCTTCCGCGAACGTCCATTTCATTAATAAGGAAGTTGAAGTATTCGGTTTCGGTCACCTTTCCATTAGACACAATTAGGTGGCGCTTTCTTTTGGCTCTTGTTTGCTTTTTGCGGCCGCGAGCAAGCCCTCTCCTTTCTGCCTTAGCCATTTATGTCAGCGCCTTCCTTCATGAGTTGGGCCACAAGTTGATAAAAACTTGGGTTGGGCAGCGGCACATAGACACCGTTTAAGTAATTGCGCCCCAGATTCTCATTTGCACGAGGCGAATACTCCATCGCAGCAATTAATTGCGAAGCACCTTCAGAGTCCTTTTCCACAAACCAGACCTGGTCACGTTCAAGCACCGCTTCCATAGGGCTGGTTCGCGTCATCAAGGTGACATCATGGGTCGAGAAGATTAGCTGCGCGCCCTTTGGATTTGTGTCGGGATCGGCGAACAGTGAGACGAAGTCGCGCAGGAGCGTAGGATGAAGGCTCGAATCAAGCTCGTCAATTACTGTTGTGGCTCCACTGCTTAAAGAGCGTAAGGCAACCGAGAAAAACGCCAGCGCAGCTTTTGTGCCCTCCGATTCATGGGCGGAGTCCAGCCAAAAGCCATCTCCCGAGCCTTTGTGGTGGAAGAACAGATCATAGGCAAACGACCATTTAAAGTCTTCTGCAATTTTATTACGTGCCTCTTCCGGAATCTCATCTAGTCCAATGAGTGAGTCTTTTAAACCCATGACACCTTCCGATTGACGGACATCCATGCCGTCAATTCCAATGTCAGCATATTTAATGAGCTGAGATAGCATCTGAGCTCGTGCGTCATCGTTGATAAACAGCTTTTTAATGGTGGCGAGCTCTGCAAGATAATGCGTTGCATCATAGAGATTGATGTCATTGGCAAGGGCTGCGAATGCGGGTTGAATTACATCACTTCCAGCCGCCGCGGCGGCAGATAAGAACAAAGAATTATTGCGCGTGATATCCCAAAGTTGTTTTTTTGCACCTGTAAAGGTACTACCAAATTTAATTGACTGTTCCCCGTTTATCGAAGAGCGGTCATAGAGAAGGGACGGCTGTTTTGATCGATACACAGTGAGGTTCTCATATGTAACCTCATTTTTGTTCACACCAAATGAAAACTCATACTTTAAGTTGCTAGCGATAAAATCTATCGAGAATTCTGTGTCACTTGATCGCGATTCCGAGTCAAGTAAAAAGGGGACGATGGGTATTTGAGAATTCGCATCGCCTGCCGCATAACCTGTACGAATAAAGTAAGAGACAAAGTAAAGAGCATTTAGGAAATTTGATTTGCCTGACGCGTTTGCGCCGTAAACCGCAGCCACTCGCACAGGCCCAAGTTCCTTTTTGCTCGAAATCGGTTCAAACGAGAACTGTTGAGCATCTCGAAAGCTCTGAAAGTTCTTAAATGAAAAATTGAGGATCATCTTCAGAATCCTTTTCAAAAAAGTTGATTCACCGCAGACATTCTTTAATAACAAGGAAAATTATATTGTTTTAAAACCATTATTTGTTAGTTTCGAACAAATATCTACTTTAAATTTTGATTCAAACTAAAGGTCTCAGCAAGTCCATACAACATAATGTCTGAAACTGATTTTCTACACTGCTTTTAAGAACAATTTTTAATGATGTCCGCACGCGGCTTTAGATTTCTTTTGTCCATCAGAGCTGTAAAACGAAAGGGACGAAATGTTGTTTTGCAAGGACGGGTCCAGTTGGCTGGATGTTATAGATGATGCAGGCGTTCTGGTTCGCCGCCTAGAAATACTTGAGAACCTTCTCCGAAAGTGCACCTTCGATATGCCGAGAACAGAATGCAAGTTCGTGGATGATACCGCTGAGGGATATGACGGAAGCGAAATGTTGCTGTTTCTCGATGAGTCTTTATTGGAGCTAATTGAAGGCTATAGAACTCAGATTGAGAAATACAAAGTTGCATCTAAAAGGGGCCAGACCGACTTTGGAACCAGCACAAGCTTAGGAAGAAAGAAATCGAGGATCCCCGCTATTCAAATTGATAAAGCAGCATAATAAATTTGAATTTGGGTAGGGCTGAAAGGTAACACGGAGGTCATACCTTAACCCTGTTTGCCCTCGTCATTCATTCACTTGTGACGAGGGCCTCGCACCTTCTATAAAAGCGCGAGCTGAATTATGTTTTACTTATAAGGGCGGAGGATCCGGCATGAGCAAGAATAAAAGCGACCAGAACGCGCACGAAGAGCAAGTGTTCAATGATGTTCTTAGGCTATCAATGGCCTCGGGTGGATACAAGAAGAAAGCTGCCTTGAAGGTGTGTGGATCTATTAACGCAGGCAGCGAGTGCCCTGATATTGTTATTACCCGCGAAAATGGATCCATTGTTGGTTTGGAGCATTTTAGAATCGACCATAACATCAAACATGGTCGAAACGCTCAATCAAAATCTGCTGAGCTCAAATCTGCGTTGAAAGCTGAGCGCGAAAAGCTAATGCCAAGGCTTGAAGCCGACGATGTTTTGCCGGAGGAATTGGCGAGCATCGTCGCAAACTATGTCTCGTTGGCAAAATATCATCAAAGCTGTGCATGCTGTGACGATCTGACGCGCTCTCTAGATGCCCGATTGTTTGGTGGAAAAACAGGTCATGCTCGCAAATTACCTAAATACCGCAATCACCTTACTGAACTTAGCGGTGATGATGGACGCATTGAATTGGGCTATTTAATTGAAATTCATTCAGATTTTCAGGGATTATTCATTCACGATGGAACAAGAGTGGCCCGCCTCGACAGTGGACAATGCCCACTTTATGCGGAAATTTACGATCTCCTTTGCAAGGCATCTTGCGAGGTCGATTGGATCCTAATAGGTTTTTACCCATGCCTGACTGACCAGATTGCGAATGCCGCCATCATAGATTGTCGTAACAATATGTTTAAGGAGAGCTGCCGCAGGCAGCGTCTTAAAAGAACGGAATATTTAGGTCTAGGTAAAACGGAACCCTTTCTCAAACAAAGCAGAGCCGGAGAAACAGAAATTGAGCTTTGCGCAGATAAGGTAAATATCACAATCGAAAACCCCGCTGAAGGGATTTGCCCTGAGCTTCTATTTGGCACCGCGATCATTGATGCTGCAAGAGCATTAAATCTTGATAGAAGCGGTGAACCGTATACAGCAACGATTTCTGTTCAATTGATTTACGAACTCGTGCGGATGAGGAGCAAGGGGATTCGAGGCATTGTGACAATTTACGATGTTATGCGGCTGCTTTTAGAAATTGAGTGGGCTGTATTAAAACAAGAGATTGACAGTTTTGGCGTACGGTACAACATTTCCGAAACACCAGACTTTTGCTTATAGACAATCCGGGATGTCACTAAGAAACCAGCTCATACAGCTCACCAATGAGTCCGGTTTAATATTTGCCCGCTTTAGCACCGTCGAATATTGCGAGGCAACTCTGATGGTCTTTCGCTTGGGCACCAGGGTCGACAAAGATCCCGGTGCCCTTTCGTTGCCTTCAGTCTAACCTGCGACATTATTGAATGCTTTTCTCATTCATGTGGACCTGGGTCGCATGTCACGATTCAGCCCATGATCACGTCCGTATGGCCTCTGCCTTCGATAATTGGGTGCCTATAGACAAACACGCAAATAGTTATACCTTGTGGATGTCTCTTTCTTCCAAATGGCAGCTATCTCAACAACGACATGCGGCAGCTAGAAGCACTGTCCCCAGCAGGAAAAGCGTCGCAGAAGCGGCTATCCAGTTGTTGTCGCCGGTCTTGGGGAGTGCCACAGTTGTTGCGGTGGCAGGCTTGGGCTTGACCGTCTTGGCGACCGTGGTCTTGGTTGTCGTAGCCGCGGGTTTCAGCACGGGATTTTCCGTGGACCCCGTGGTGGGCTCTCCGGCAGCGGGGTTAGCATCGATGGGAGACTTATCCACGCTATCGCCAGGCACAACGACCCCATCGGTCTCCTCCGCCGGCGGCGTGGCCACATCGGGCTCAATCACCACGTGCGCTGCCACGACCCCTGCAGCATCCACCACGCCACCAGCACCAAAGACTCCGTCAGCAGGCGTCACAAACCGTGCGGACACAAGCGACCCGCCCGTGCGCGCAACGCCGCCGTCGGCACCGGCCGCATCAAGCCACGAGGCGTCGACGGAAAGCCGACAGCCGGCCGAGCCATCACCAAGGCTTAAGTCCTGCAGATACACGCCGTAAGCGCGCACGCCCGTCCCGGACCCGGCGCCCGAGGCAACGACGCGTCCGCCGCCGCGAACGGCCATGTCGCCTGCGATCACGCCGGCCACGGCCTCGTCCGTGACGCCGGCCCCGTCCGCCCGGGCATCGACGGTGCAGCCGTCCACCGCGAGCGCCCGCGAGACGTGGATCGCGCACTGCGAGCCCGATGCCGCCAGGGACCCGGTGCCGCGGAGCGTCAGGTCGCCCCACACCTCCATGCCGCACTGCGTTATGTCCGCATCGGGCGCATGCGTCTCCGTCACCGAGTTGCGCCCCACAAGCGTCACGACCAGGTCGCCGTCTGCGCCGATGGCTTCGCCCGCGTAGCCGTCAAGCTCCAGATGGCCGGCATCGGTCCAGGCCCAACCGGGGCCCGACACGCCCGGCTCGCAGTGCGTCGCGCCCGCGATGAACAGGCTCTCCGCGCCCGCGGCGCAAGTTGGCCCGCCCAGCAAGACGCATAGGCAGGCCATGGCAGCGATCGCAATGTGATGACGGCTGGTGTGGGACTCGGCGGCAAACATACCCGCTCCGATCTTCGCGGGAGCCAATAGGATGTGCACCAGAAAATGCCCTGGTAGCAGCAAGTATTAGTCTAGCGAGATCAATGCGGGGGCAAAGAAAAATCGCGTGGGCAATGTTCACAATTAGGTGTAAATCGTTTTGCCAATCGGTGAAAGGAAGAATCACGCCCTCCTGGTATTTCGCCTCCAACGCGCGAGGAACCTACCGGCTTCTTCAGCAGAGACCTCGTTCCTAGCATCATCTTCATTCGCAACGCAGAAAGCTGCCGCAACCAGCTGGCAGTCTTCCGGCAACTCGAAAAAGCTGCCGTCTGCGCGCGCCGCAGTAAGAAGACCGTCGATCTTTGCGAGCTCGACCACCTCAGCGACACCAGTCTTATCGAATAAGAAGCTCGTTACTTCGCCGCTGTCCAGCGATGTGTAGCGACCCGTCCCGAACGAAAGAAAAGACGCGCACCCCGCCCCGTCAGCATTGGCAACCCTTTTCGCATAAGCCATAAATTCATTGGGTTTACGCTTCTTGAGCAAGATCAGCGCATAATGATACTCATCGTCTAGGAACAGGTTTCTCGCGGCGGCGTCCTCGCCTACCTTGGCGCAAACGGCATCAGAAAGCTCGAAAATACTGCCTTCGGGCAAAAGCGTCTTGCAATCGCTATTTTCCGTGGCATTCATGCTGTCCAGCTGATATATCAAGAAAGGCACGAGCGGATAGATTACTCTCCCCTCGCTCTCGTCCACCGACGCTCGCAGAATCTCGCCAGACTTAGCAGGCCCCAACCGTTTGAACAGCAACTCGATGAGTCTGATGAGTTCCAGGTCGGCGCTAGTCGAGGCCAAAGGGGCGTAGCTCTTTTCCTCGCTCAGACCCAAGGCCAAAAGGCACGCCCTAGTGACGACCTCGGCACGGTCTTCCTCCAATGTCGATACACGGGCCCTCATAGCCGATACAAAGTCGATCATGCTTCCCGCTTCGGCGTGCCTTTGCAGGTCTTCGAGCAATACTCCGCCCTCGCTCACATTTAACGCATCCTGCACCTCATGAATATCGAATCCGCCCGGCATGTTCGAATGGAAGTATAGATCGAAGGAATCGGCCCGCCAGATAGCGTTCAAGCTCTCTCTCGAGTAAGAGACGCAATGACTCATGCCAGTTACATTTGCCACCCGCGGGAAGAGCCTACAGACGGCCTCGACCGCCCACTTGTCCTCAGAGCTCGGGACTATCCCAGAAAACTGCTCCTTCAAATTGGCGAGGTTGTCTTTCGGATCCCTGATATTCATATACAACGACGATCCGATCGTGCCGCAAAGGAAGTCCTTGTGCACGCGAACCCAATCGACGAGTTTTGGCACCTTGAGCTCCAGTACCGCTATGGCGACGACGTCCTCGAAGCAGCAGAATCGCGGCAGGATGCTCAACTTAGCCTTTAACGCGTTCGTGAACCGCCGAACCTCCCTTATGGTGAAGAAACGATTGTTCAGAAACGTCTGGCAAACGCCGTTCCACCTCTTGTCGTCGAGGTCCTCCCGCCTGTAGTCAAACGCCTTGAAAATCGCGTTGATGTCATTGAGGAGCATCCGCTCCAAATCGCCCGATGAAATAGACGGCAGGCGCACAGGAACCTGGACTACCTTCTCCAGGTATTCGGAGCCGTCGCACTTCTGGACCTCACTCAAAGCTCGCGTGACCACCTCCTCATCGAATGAAAGAAGGTAGTTTATCTTGGGAAGCTTCGCCAGAGAGGCGACGAGCTGAAACACCATACGCACCTGATCGTTCGGCAGCCGATCAATGTCGTCGATGATCACTACGACCCGCCCATCGAACTTGAAGAGCTCCTCCTCAAGTCTCTGTTTCTTCGCGGAAACGCTTCCCGCCCTGTCTGCTGATTTCCTCAACCTGTTCATCAAATGATTGCCGAAGGCAGGCACAGCAACGTCTGCAAGCGGCACGCCTGCCAATCTGGCAGCGGCTCCAGCGGTCATCAACAAGGCTTCAGAATATGCCGCAAAGGCATTGAGCACCTCGGGGCGCTTACCGCGCAGCCTGCCGCATAGCCTACGCCGCCCATGTGCATCTTTATCAAGCGAACACTCGACTTCCTTAAGGAACTGAGCGAGCAGCTGCTCGGCCGTGAGGTAATTCCAGGGCTCGAAGCGGACGACCGAGACGCCTGTTTTACCGTCATCATCTTTTCGGGAGAGCGCATTTTCGACGAGGTTTATAACCGATGTCTTGCCTGATCCCCAAGACCCGTACAAACCAATGACAAGTGACTCAGGGCCAGTTGCGGATTTCAGAATATCAGCCAGCCTCTCAGCGAAAGGGGCCCTTCCGATAAGATCTTTCTCCCTCGTCTTAATTGGCGTATCGGTGGCAAGAGATAGGTTGAAGACATCCAAGGTCACTACCTCCCTTATGTAAAATTGGATTGGAGAAATTGTAGAGGGAACACCTCTCGCGACCACCTCACTTACCATCGCCGCGAGGCGCGGTCTTTGCAAGGGGGCGCTAGGATACCGCCGAATCTACTGCAAGCACAAACACAGCAACCTCGTCACCGGCGAGAAGCGGGCGCTCACCATCATGAGCAAGTCGCTATTTCTAAGCTCCTTCATGCCCGCACTCTTCATCTATCTCATTCCAAGCTCGCCACAGCCTGTAAAAAGTTTTCCTTTGCTAATTCCATGTTGGGTATTGGGATTCCGTGGTAATTATTTGCGGAAAGTGCAGTTTTCGGGGCTCCAAAAACCTTGCGACATCAGTCTATTTCAGGTCGCTCTTTTTGAATGAAGTGGATAGCATCATGAGCAGAACGTCGTTCACTAACCTGCCTCGGAAATTGCAAAGCGCGGTAAATGCGGTTTTGCTAAGGAGCCTCATCTCCTCATCGTCGATTCGGCCCTTTTCCGGCGGACAGTGGACGATAAGGCCGCATCGAGAACTCTTCCCGTTGATAATCTGCCTAAAGCCATCTTTGTCTAAATATCCGTAGACCACTATCAGCAGGAGCGCATCCTTTACCTTAGATATATGTTTGTCCGAAACGCGCTGTATGTTCTTCCTCTTGATCAGTCCAGAGTCGGAAAGGTCCTCTTCAAGGTCGCAGTAGTCCTCGTCACTCGCAACAATCATTATCTTCTTGCCGTACAGCGCAAGGCCGAAGCGCCACGCGGCTTTACCGAGACGCGAGAAGGCTCCGATAGCGAATGCGGCGAGCGACAGGAATCCGAAGAATTCGAGGAAGATAGATATGGTTTCTTTGACAGAAAGGATGCCAGAGATTACGTTGCTGATATCCATCGATGACCACCTACTCAACATTGATGAAGAATGGTTTGCTCCAACGGACGCAATAACCCCTTCGAATTACAAAACATTGAACATAGTGTTTTCCCGTATACGCTGTCTCCTCGCGACGGGAGGTCTTTTCTATGTTTGGGATCTCGAAACCGCCCCTGCAGCAAACCCTCATAGCTTCATCGCCGGTATTCGTGACCTGCCACATTACCTTGCCATCTTTTAGCGGCCCACAGTTCACTCTATACACGATAGTGGAGCCCTTCGGTATGGCCGCGCCGTCGTTTTCGAGTGCTCGTATTTCTCCTGAAGGCAATTTGACCGTTGCCGTAATTGTTGCATTTGGCTTACGAGCCTGCATGGGGAAGCCTAACGGCTGCCTGTGCTGAACAGACAATGCGCGCTGTTGGCTTATTGACTTATCTGATACCGTGGTTCCGTACGTAGAGCCTCCCGAAGGGAAGTTGTTTCCAAATATTTGCTTCCAAACGCTGTTGCCGGTTCCCTCGTCCGCAAGAAGCGAGAGGTGCTCGTTGAGTTTGTCCACGAACTGGGCGAAATCGTTATAGTAGTACTTTCCGGCAAGGTTGTTTCCCTCTATGGCTGAATCCTCAATGAAGGGCACCTGGTACGAGTCGAGTTCATCGGCGTATGCAACTGCAAGGTTTGCCATTACCTGCATGACGCAATCCTCGATCGACAACCCTGCTTCAGGGAGGTTGTCGGCGATCATCTTCTCAAGAGTGATGCCCTTTGGGAACTTCACCAAACTTGGGCAGTTCTCCCTTCTCCACCACTTCATTATCTTCACTAGAGGTTTGTAATCCCCGTTGAACTCTTTGTTAATCTCAGTCGACCAAGTGAGATGCTCTTTGGGATTCGTCTGCCTCCATTCGCCATCGGCTTTGGAACCGATGTAGAGAAGACCGTTTTCATCTTTGACCAAGGGGACGACATCAAGATGGAAGTTCGCCATGTCAATGCCGATGGAATGCGTTTGCATTTTGACGCTCTTGTAGCACTCGCGCTCACGTATCGCATCCTCGAGCTCGAGCAAAACGCAAAACGGGGAGTCGTTGATGGAGTGGTTTGTCTCAACGATGATGTCAATATCGCAGCTGTCAGAATCTTTCTTCGGTCGTATGAAGGTCTGCTTGGCGTATGAACCAGAGAGATATGTGTCCTTGCATACAGCCCCATAGGTCTCACTTGCCTTGAGATGGTCCCTGAGATTTCGGTGAAGTCGACTCGCTTCATCAATGGTGCTCTTGCTGGGATTGATATCCTTCAAGAATGATTCAAAGTCTGCGCTATTGGCCATATAACCGCCTTTCCAAACAGATGTTCTAGTGTCTGACATTATAGCAACCCTACCTCAAAAAATGCGGGTTTTAGAGTCATTGCTAGGCACAAGATGGACCTACGAGCGAAACATAGAAGAAGCGGCGCTGCTAATGGTAGCGCCGCATGCATTATCAAAGAAGAATCGTTATCGATCGTCTCGGGGACTCTTCGTTCAAAACCAGAGCGTGTCGATTACCATTCATCGAAGTCCATCCACTCCACAGGCAGCATCAGACCGTAATAATCGACGGGCGTTTTGAATCGAATCCTGCACAAATGACCGTCGCTCTTCCGCACCCAACTGCGTCCG
>CALLSB010000091.1:0-2464 GCA_938014225.1 uncultured Collinsella sp.
CCGCGAGCTCGATGAGGCCGGCCTTGCCGCCTTCATCGCCGATCGCGGTCTTGCTATGGACGAAGCGGACATCGCCTTCTGCCAGCAGTACTTCCGCGATGAGGACCGCGACCCCACCATCACCGAGATCCGCGTGATCGACACCTACTGGTCCGACCACTGCCGCCACACCACCTTCGGCACCGTCCTGGACGACGTGACGATCGACGACGCCGTGGTGCAGCAGGCCTTCGACCGCTACATGGAGATGCGCCACGAACTCGGCCGCGACACCAAGCCCGTCTGTCTCATGGACATGGGCACCATCGGCGCCAAGTACCTTAAGAAGACCGGCGTCATGACCGATGTCGACGAGTCCGAGGAAATCAACGCCTGCACCGTCAAGGTGAAGGTCGATGTCGACGGCGAGGACCAGGACTGGCTGTTCCTCTTTAAGAACGAGACCCATAACCACCCGACCGAGATCGAGCCCTTCGGCGGTGCCGCCACCTGCGTGGGCGGCGCCATCCGCGACCCGCTCTCGGGCCGCAGCTATGTGTACCAGGCCATGCGCGTCACCGGCGCCGGCGACCCCACCGTCCCGGTTTCCGAGACGCTCGAGGGCAAGCTGCCGCAGCGCAAACTCGTGACCACTGCTGCCGCCGGCTACTCCAGCTACGGCAACCAAATCGGCCTTGCCACCGGTCAGGTCAACGAACTCTATCACCCCGGTTACGTGGCCAAGCGCATGGAGGTTGGCGCCGTCGTGGGCGCCACCCCGGCAAACCACGTTCGTCGCGAGTGCCCCGCCCCCACCGACAAGATCATCCTGCTGGGTGGCCGCACCGGCCGTGACGGCATCGGTGGTGCCACCGGCTCCTCCAAGACCCAGAACACCGAGTCCATCGAGACCTCGGGTGCCGAGGTCCAGAAGGGCAACGCCCCGGTCGAGCGCAAGCTGCAGCGTCTGTTCCGCCGCGGCGATGCCTGCCGTCTGATCAAGCGCTGCAACGACTTTGGCGCCGGCGGCGTCTCGGTCGCCGTGGGCGAGCTTGCCGATGGCCTGTATGTCGACCTTGATACCGTGACCAAGAAGTACGACGGCTTGGACGGCACCGAGCTCGCTATCTCTGAGTCCCAGGAACGCATGGCCTGCGCCGTCGCCGACGGTGACGTCGAGGAGTTCATGGGCTACGCCGCCGAGGAGAACCTGGAGGCAACCGTCATCGCCGAGGTTACCGCCGAGCCGCGCATGCGCATGGCATGGAATGGCGTCGCCATCGTCGATCTGTCCCGCGAGTTCCTCAACTCCAACGGTGCGCCCAAGCACCAGGTCGCCCACGTCTGCGCCCGCAGCGTGTGGCAGCCCAGCTGGGCCGGCACCACGCTTGCCGAGCGCATGACCTCGCTTGTCACCGACCTCAACGTAGCCTCTAACAAGGGCCTTTCCGAGCGCTTCGACTCCACCATCGGCGCCGCGACCGTGCTCATGCCCTTTGGCGGCAAGACGCAGCTCACCCCGAGCTCTGCCATGGTCGCCAAGTTCCCCGTGGACGGTGAGACCACCACGGCGAGCGCTATGGCATGGGGCTTTAACCCCTATCTGATGGAGGCCGACCAGTTTGCGGGCGCCTACCTGTCCGTGGTCGAGTCCGTCGCCAAGCTCGTGGCCGCAGGCTTTGAGCACAAGCGCGCCTACCTCTCCTTCCAGGAGTACTTCGAGCGTCTGCGCACCGAGGCCGAGCGCTGGGGCAAGCCCATGGCAGCCGTCTTGGGCGCTCTTATGGCCCAGGTCGACCTGGGTACCGGCGCCATCGGCGGCAAGGACTCCATGAGCGGTTCGTTTGAGGACGAGGCCGGCGAGCTCAACGTTCCGCCGACCCTGATCAGCTTCGCTGTCGCCGTGGGCCGCGCGGCGCGCGCTGTCTCCCCCGAGTTCAAGGGCCTTACGCACCGCGTCGTCCGTATCGCCCCCGCCACCTATGGCGAGGACTACCGTCCCGATGCCCAGCAGCTGCTCGCCGCATTTGACGCCGTCGAGGCACTCACCGCCACCGGCGACGCCCTGGCCGTCTCCACGCCCGGCTACGGCTGCGGCGCCGAGAGCCTCTTTAAGATGTGCGTCGGCAACCAGATCGGTATCGAGCTTGCCGAGGATGTGGACGTGGAGAGCCTCTTCACCCCGCTCTACGGCAGCTTTATCGTCGAGCTTGCCGAGGATGCCGAGCTGCCCGAGGTCGCCGACGGCGTTGTCGTCGAGCCCCTGGGCACCACCGTCGAGGGTTATGTCATCGATACCGGCTCCGAGGTCATCGAGCTCTCCGAGCTCCAAGAGGCCTGGGAGAGCGGCATCGAGGGCGTCTTTGCCTACCGCAGCGCCGGCGAGACTGCCAGGGTCGAGACCATCGACTTCCGTGCCAAGGATATCCACGTGTACAGCGGCGCCAAGATCGCCCGCCCGCGCGTGGTAATCCCCGTGTTCCCC
>CALLSB010000092.1:0-3183 GCA_938014225.1 uncultured Collinsella sp.
TCGTGGTCCCTCCGGCCGGCCCCGGCCTGCGGTGACGTAGCTGGCAGTTCTTGGGCATCGCTTGCTGGCGGGGTTCCTTTGCTGAAATGGACTTGGCCGAAAGGGCCGCTGGTCCCGGTCGCTGGTTCGCGCTTTGCGTGAACTCCGCGCTACTGTGGGTCAGTTAGGCTTCTGTTGTTGGACCCGCTACATCTTCCCGTCCCAGCATCGATCTTAGCTTTTCAAAGCTCTCCTCACTCAGGCAATGCTCCATGTGGCAGCCCTCTTGCGACGCGACCTCAGCCGAAACACCCGCATCCTCCAGCAGCCCCACGAAAAAGCAGTGGCGCTCCCACATTTGGCGCGCGACCTCCAGACCGCGCTCTGTCAGATGAACATCTCGTTTGCCCATTTCGACATAGCCGTTGCTTTCCAGCGTCGCCATGGCCTTGGAAACGCTCGCCTTGGTTACGCCGAGGTACTCCGCAACGTCGATCGAGCGCACGATGCCCTGACGTTCCGACAGAACGTAGATCGATTCGAGATAGTCTTCTCCGGATTCACGTAGGGCCATGGGCCGCCTTTCGCGATGATTGCTAGTTAGCCTTTGGATACTTTCCACGGCTAACTTTACCGCAAAAGTTGCCCATGTCTTACTACTTTGCCTAAAAGTTAGCCGTGTTTCACAAAACGTGCGGGACGAAAACAAAATGGGGAAGCCCCGCAAGGAGTGTCCCCAGGTGCCAGGTGCCGGCCCGCAGCTACACGAGTCCAAAGTGCTTCGCAGCGTTGTAGATGCCGTCGTCGTCCACGGCAGTCGTCACATAGGTCGCCGCAGCTTTCACCGTGTCCTGTGCGTTGCCCATGGCCACGCTCGTGCCCACGGCGGCAAACATCGACAGGTCGTTCTCGCCGTCGCCAAAGGCAATCGCCTCGCTCGCGTCGATACCAAGCCGCTCGAGCGTCGCCGCCACGCCCAGGTCCTTGCCGCCGTTAGCGGGAATAATGTCGCAGAACAGGTCGCACCAGCGCGTGGTGAGCGAATGCGACACGGCGTCGGTCACGATATGCTCGTCGGCCGGGTCCACAAAGGCGCAAAACTGGTAGACCGGTGCGTCAAAGGCGTGCTCAAACGGCTCCTCGTGGTAGACGATTCCCGCGTTGCTGCCAGCCGTCACCACGCGCTCGGACAGGCGGTTCACAAACGAGTTCTCGCCCTGCATGCACAGCGAGTCGTAGCGCCCCTGCGCCACCTGGTCCACAATCACCGCGACGTCGTCCGAATCGATCGGGCAGCTGCGGTAAACCCCCTCGGCATCAAAGCAGTGCTGGCCCGAAAGCGTAATGTACGCATCCCAGCCCAGGTCGAACAGCCAGTCCGGCATCTGGTAGGTCGGACGGCCCGTGGCGATCACGCACGCAATCCCCTGCTCGTGAAAGCTGTCGAGCACCTGCTGCGCCGACGCCGGAATCCGGTGGGTCTTAAAGCTCAGCAGAGTACCGTCGATATCGAAAAACGCGGCTTTGATCATCCTCGCCCTCGAGCTTTTCGCTCGCCTCGAGCCACGCCATCTCCAGCTCGTCCATGGCGGCGTGAGCCTCGTCGATCTTTGCCTGCTGCTCGCCGAGCGCCGTGTAGTTGGTGGGATCGACCTGGGCCATTGCTGCCTCGGCCTCCTCAACGCGGGCGCGCTGCGTCTCCATCTTGCGCTCGAGCGAGCTCACCTCGCGGCGGAGCTTCTGACGCTCGGCGTTGGACAGGCCGTTGGGCTGACCGCTCGACTTGGGCTTTTCGGCCACAGCTGCCGCGGCACCGGTGTCAAACGTGCCGGTCTTGGCGCTCGGCGCGCCCACGGGCTCGCCCTCGGCGGTAGCGTTGCACAGGCGAAGGTACTGGTCCACGCCACCGGGCATATGCGTCAGGTGGCCGTCGAGCAGTGCCCACTGTTGGTCGGTCACGCGCTCCATCAAAAAGCGATCGTGCGTCACCAGGATCAGCGTGCCGGGCCAGCCGTCCAGCAGGTCCTCGACAATCGCGAGCATGTCGGTATCCAGGTCGTTGCCCGGCTCGTCCAGGATGAGCACGTTGGGCTCGTCCAGAATCGTCAGCAACAGCGACAGGCGACGGCGCTGGCCGCCCGAAAGATCGCCGATGCGGCTCCAGAGCTGCTGCGTCGTAAAGCCCAGACGCTCGCAGAGCTTCTCGGGCGAAGTCTCCTTGCCGTCGATGACGTAGTACTTCTTATAGTTGCCGAGCACCTCGCGGATCGTGTCGCCCATGTAGGGTTCGAGCTCCTCGAGCTGCTGCGACAGCACGCCAAAGCGCACTGTCTGGCCAATCTTCACGCGGCCGCGCGTGGGTTCAATCTTGCCCTGGATCACGTCAAGCAGTGTGGACTTGCCGGCGCCGTTCTCGCCCAGCAGGCCATAGCGGTCGCCCGCACCAATGAGCCAGGTCACGTCAGAGAGCACCTGCTTGGGCGCGCCATCGGTATCCGCATAGCCAGCGTCCACGTCGACCACATCGATAACCTGCTTGCCCAGGCGGCTCACGGCTAGGCGCTTGAGCTCCAGCTCGTCACGCACGGGAGGCACGTCGGCGATGAGCTCGCGGGCGGCATCCACGCGAAACTTGGGCTTGGTGGAGCGCGCCTGGGCACCGCGGCTCAGCCACGCGAGCTCCTTGCGCGCCATGTTGCGACGACGCTCCTCGGTGACGGCGGCCATGCGGTCGCGCTCCACGCGCTGCAGGATATATGCGGAGTAACCGCCCTCGAAGGGATCGACCTGGCCGTCGTGGACCTCCCACATACTGGTGCAGACCTCGTCCAAGAACCAGCGGTCGTGCGTGACCACGAGCATCGCGCCCTGGCCGCGCTGCCAGCGGGCCTTTAAGTGACGCGCGAGCCAGTTGATGGTGCGCATGTCCAGGTGGTTGGTGGGCTCGTCGAGCATGAGCACGTCGTAGTCGCCGATCAGCAGGCGCGCGAGGTCCACGCGACGGCGCTGGCCGCCCGAAAGCTCGCCCACCGTGCCCTCCCAGGGTACATCGCTAATAAGGCCGGCCAGAATCTGGCGCGTACGCGGGCTCGAGGCCCACTCGTATTCGGGTGTGTCACCGACGACGGCATGATGCACGGTGTCGGTATCGACCAGGTTATCCTTTTGGCCGAGCAATCCAATCGTCGTGTCGCGGCGGTGCGT
>CALLSB010000093.1:0-6720 GCA_938014225.1 uncultured Collinsella sp.
CCGGCTGCCTCGATGGCGGCGGCGACGAGCTCACGCGCATGGGCCTCGGCGGCAGCAGACAGGGCAACGTCGCGCTTGACCTTAACGATTGAGCGGTTGAGCGAAAGTTCGCGCAGGGCACGCGTCATGGTGTCGCGGCCGAGCTGCAGCTGTTCGCCCACCTCGGGAAGCGCCGGTGCATCCAGGCCAGCCTCGTCAAGCAGCGTGACGATCCGCTCACAAGCCTCTCGCACCACGCGTGCCGCCGCGGCGGCCGAATGCGGATCGAATACCTCGGCGCCCTCGGCGGCGCACACGCCACGCGAGCAGCCCTCGGCAATCAGAGCTGCGGCAACGCCTTCATCAGCGGCAGGCCACGCAGCATGGGCAACGGCGCCGGGCGTAAAGCCCGTCTCCTTGGGAGCCGCCGCGTGCATGGCCGACAGGGTCGCCGCCAGTGCATCCATCGCGGCGTCGAGCGAGGAAGAATCTGCATACAGCGAGCCATCCGAGCCAGCAAGCGCGCAAGCAGCGCCCTGCGCCACCAACCCGCGCAGTGCGGTATCGACCTCGCCGACGCCAAGATCCAAAGCCGCGGCAACATCAACCGCCTTAACCGGCAGCGTCTGCAGCACCAGCCAAGCGCCCACACCGCCCGCGATATCGCCGGACTCGAGCGCCGCATACAGCGCACGCTCTCCTTCGGCAAGCTCGCGCGAGCGACGGCAGCGCGAAAGCAGCACGCGCCCGCCGCCAATGAGCATCACGGGCGAATAGGACAGCACCACGACATGGTCCCCGGCACGTAGCGGCAGCGAGTTTTCCAAGCGCACCTGAACATTACGGGTCTCGCCCACCGCCATGGGGGCCTCACCCTCCATGAACATGATGCGACCGACGACCTCGGCCGTACCCGCCATCACGTGCACACGCGCACCCGACTCGAGCACACGCGGCTTGGCTCCCTCGCGACCCAAATACGTAAACGTCATCATAAAGCGCATCGTCTGACCAAAGCGGCCCGCCACGCCGAGCATCTCACCGCGATCGAGCGAGGCGACGGCATCGCCCACCAAGTTGAGCGCCACACGCTGACCGGGCAACGCCCGCGGCGTATCGCCATGTACCTGAATCCCGCGCACGCGACAGACCGTACGCGACGGCAGCGCGACGAGCTCATCCCCCACCGCGACGGGCGCATCGTGCAACGTTCCCGTCACCACGGTACCGGCGCCCTTGATCGTAAAGCAGCGGTCGATAGGCAGACGCGGTGCGGCATCGGTGAGCTCGGCGCGGGCACGGCAGGCATCCCAGCAAGCGGCAACCTGCTCGTCGAGCGCAGTCAGCAGGTCATCGATCCCCGCGCCGGTCTTGGACGACACCGGCACCGTCGGCGCGCCCGCAAACACGGTATCCGAAAGAAAATCGTCCACGTCGAGCTCGGCCAGCTCAATCATTTCGCTATCGGCCAGGTCGCACATCGTCAGCGCGACCACCATATGCGTAACGCCCAGCAGCTCCAGCACATGCACGTGCTCGCGGGTCTGCGGCATCACGCCCTCGACGGCCGAAACCACCAGCACGGCCACGTCGATACCCGTGGCGCCCTGCACCATGGCGCGCAAGTAATGCGCATGGCCCGGTACGTCGACCAGGCCAACAATCTTGCCACTTGGCAGCGCCAGCTCGCCAAAGCCCAGCTCCACGGTCATACCGCGACGGCGCTCAACCTCCAGACGGTCGGGATTCTTGCCGGTCAGCGCCTCGATCAATGCCGACTTGCCGTGGTCAACGTGGCCCGCCGTGCCAACGATAACGGGACACTCCACCAGCGCCTGAACCTCACTCATCGAGCAATCGCCTTCTCAACGCACGCGACGAGCGTCGATGCCGCCGTCTCGATATCGCGGTCACCCACGAGTGTGCGCACGTCAAACAGGACGCGATCGTGCGAGGCGCGCGTGACGACCGGCGTGTCGAAATCTTGGACGAGCGAGCGCTTGAGTGCGTCAACGGAAAGACGCTCATCGACGAGGCGCACGGCAACGCACATGGTGGGCAGCTCCACGGTAGGCAGCGAGCCGCCACCAGGGGTCGACGATTCCTCGACGATCTCCACCTGAACGGCGCACGGGCAACCGGCCTTATCGAGTCCGGCGACCATACGATCGCGCAGCTTACGGGCACGTCGCTCCAAATGGGCCTGCGGCAGCGTAAGCATGCTGAGCACCGGAATATCGCGATGGGCAACATCAGCGCCGTCCATGTAGATACGCAGCGTGGCCTCGAGCGCCGACAGAGCCAGTTTGCCCGGGCGCAGGGCGCGCATAAGCGGATGTGACCCACAGGCCTGGACCAGGTCACGACGGCCCATGATAATGCCCGCCTGTGCGGCACCGAGCAGTTTATCGCCCGAGCACGACACCAGATCGAGCCCTGCCGAAACCGAAGCCGGCGTGGTTTCTTCGCCGCCGCGCACCAAGATGTCGTCGGGCAACAGCGCACCCGACCCCTGGTCCTCGTAGAACAGCAGGCCATGCTTGTGGGCCAGGGCGGCAAGCTCCCGAGAACCTACCTCCTCGTGGAAACCCTCGATGCGATAGTTGGAAGGATGGACCTTAAGGATCATCGCCGTATCGGGCGTGATGGCTTGCTCATAATCTGTCAGGTGCGTGCGGTTGGTGGCGCCAACCTCGACGAGTTTGGCGCCCGAAGCCGCCATGACATCGGGGATGCGGAAGCTGCCGCCGATCTCGACAAGCTCGCCGCGGCTGACGATGACCTCCTTGCCTGCGGCATGGGTCGCCAGCACTAGCAGCACAGCGGCGGCGTTGTTGTTAACGACCAGCGCGTCCTCGGCACCGGTAAGCGAGCGGATCAGCTGCGCGGCATGTTCCTTGCGCGACCCACGCGAGCAGGTGTCCACGCTGTACTCGAGCGTGCTGTACCCGCGCGCGACCTCGGCCACGGCCTTTGCCGCCGACTCCGCGAGCGGGGCGCGGCCCAGGTTGGTATGGATAACCACGCCCGTAGCGTTTACGGCGGGACGCAAGCTCGGCAGCGCGGAGCGATGCGCACGCCACTCGATGGCCGAGGCCAGCTCGCGCTTGGAACGCGGAGCGGCACCGGCACGAATCGCGGCGCGCTCTTCGTCAAGCTCAGCCTTCACGGCAGCATGGACCACCGCGTCGCAGGTCTCCCCTGCCGCCTTCACCACCGGCCACTCGGCAAGCAGCTCGTTGACGGAAGGAATGGCGCGCAGGCGGGCGCGCACCTCATCGGGCATGTTCTGGCTATCGCTCATGTGCAGCCTTTCAAAAACCAAGGGCAGATCAGTCGGCCGTTCGTCAAAACCAGCCGAATCAATCTGTTGAATCAATCAGTCGTTATTATCCTCGTGCTCTGCGATTTTTTCCACGCGAACGGCGTTTTCCTGAGTAAGCGCGGCACCCGTCAACGGGTCCCAGCGCAGCGGCGTGTGGTCGAGTGGCCCGACGCCCAGGGCCTGAGCGCCACCGGCATCGGCGCCAAACGAACGCCCACCGGGGGCGGCCGAGGTGAAGATGCACGCCGGATGCAGATACGGCGTCGTCTCCACGCGCACGCGGTCGCGGCCCATATCGCTCACGAGTTCGACGATCTCACCGTCGGCGATACCCATGTGCGCAGCAGCATCGGCATTCATCTGCACGGCATCCAGGTCCGACCCAGCCTCGGCGGCACCTTGGGCTGCAAGCCTTCGCGAGGTGTGCGACTCAAAGGGACGGTTGCCGCTAATGAGGCGAAACATCCCCGGGCCAGGCTCCACCATGGGAGCGATCCAGTTGGGTACACGACCCAGGCCGGCTCGTTCCCATACGTCGCTTGCCAGCGCAATTTTGCCGCCATCCAAGGGAATCGCCGGCTCGCGACGGCAACGAAACGCCCGTGTCGGCCCAGCCGCGCTCCTTGAGCTTGTCAAGATTGATCCCAAAAGGCGCCACCTGGGCAGCCGCCAGATCGTCAGACGTAAACTGGAAGTACTCGCCCACGCCACACGCCTGCGCCAGACCGGCAAAAATCTCCCGGCCGGGACGCGTGTCGTCATGCTGCACGGGCAGCACGGCATTGCGGTAGAACACGCGCGCATCGTTGGCGCCCACGACCGTGCCCACGCCGCGGTCGGCCTCCAGATACGTCACGTCGGGCAGCACGAAATCAGAAGCACGCGCCGTCTCGGACCAGCGAATATCAATCGTCACGAGCAAGTCGAGCTGCTGCAAAATACCCAACCAAGCCTGCGCATTGCCATAGCCCGCACCGGGGTTACTGGCATAGACGATGAGCCCACGCAAATCGCCGGCAAGAATCGACTGACCGATGGTCGTGCACAGGCCGCGCACCGGATCGACCAGCGGATAGCGCTCGGACCCCAGCTTGGGCCCGCGTGGCACCGGCGGCGTCGCAAAGCGTGCGGGATCGAGGTCGCCCAACACAAACGGCGTGGGCGGATTGAGCGCGCCGCCCGCATGCCCGATGCAGCCCAGCAGCACATCGACCAAGCAGATAGCACGCGCGGTCTGGGTGCTATTGGCATACGCGATGCCAATGCCGCCATGAAAGCCAGCGTCCACCACGGCAGCGGGCGCGGCGGCAGCTAGATCGCGCGCCGTGGCGACAATCTCTGCGGCCGGCACGTCGCACATCGACTCGGCCCACTCGGGCGTCCAAGCACGGGCCGCCTGCGCCAGCTCGTCAAAACCCGTGGTGTAGCGGTTCACGAACTCGTGATCGTACAGGCCCTCGGCAATCAACACGTGTGCGATACCCAGCAGCAACGCCAGATCGCATCCGGGACGCACGCGGAGCCAGCGATCGGCAATAGCAGCCGAACCGCTGCGCCGAGGGTCAACCACGATGATCTTCGCCCCGCGCCGGCGCGCATCGTTGAGCGCATCGACCGACCCCATCGACGACGAATCCACCAAGGAACGCCCCAAATACATGATGCAATCGGTATGCGCCAGGTCGGAGGCGGGGCTGTAGCCCAGGCTGTGCTCCCAACCGGTAAGTCGGCTTACCTCGCAGGCGCCGTCGGCACCGTATACATTGGGCGAACCCAGCGCATACATAAAACGATGGGCCCAGTAGCGGTCGAACGAGGGAACGCCGAGCGTCATACCCAGTGCACGAGGCCCGCACTCGTCAACAATCCCCAAAAGACGCTCGGCAATCTGAGCAAACGCCTCGTCCCAGGTAATCGCATCAAACCCCGAGCCATCAGCTCGTCGGCGCATGGGATGCAAAATCCGGTCGCGCTCGTCAAACGGCATTGCCAGGCGATGCCGTCCGCGGGCGCACAGGGCACGCGCCGCGCACGGATGCCCCGGCACCGGCAACTCAGCCACCACGCGACCGTCCTCAACGCGTGCCGCAAAGGCGCAATCGGCATAGCATCCCCCGCATGTGGTCACCACGGCGCGACCGTCACGCTTCACAGCAGATGCCATCTCGATTACCCCTTTCATCAGCCAAACACAACAGGCCAAATGCCCGGCAACGAGCCCCGGACCCAAAAAGCCTCCCGCACGGCAACGCCCCGCGGGAGGCCCAACGTCAAACAGACGGTACCTTACGCCTCGGACTTCTTGGCGTAGACAAACCAGTAGCCGAGCGCGATCAGAACCGCACCGCCCACGATGTTGCCCAGCGTGGCGGCGGATAGGTTAAACGCAATACCCGCGACGTTGAGCGCATCGGCCCCGGCAACCTTGGCACCATAGCCGCACGCGTGCATCACGGCACCCATGGGCAAAAAGTACATGTTGGCAACGCAGTGCTCAAAACCGCAGGCCACAAAGGCGGCGATGGGCAGCAAAATGCCCACAACCTTATCGACTACGGTCTTGCCCGCAGTACCAATCCACACGGCCAGGCACACAAAGATATTGCACAGGATGCCACGGAAGAAGATCGTCACCCAGTCGATCGTCACCTTGCCAGCGGCGACGCTCACCATGGAATTGGCGACCGCCTCGCCGTTGAGCTTGTAAATGCCGGCCATGTACACCAAAAAGACGATGAACAGGGCACCGACAAAGTTACCGACCCATACGACGACCCAGGCCTTGAGCATCTGGACCAGGGTGATCTTTTTACTCTTGAGCGCGCAGACCATAAGTGAATTACCGGTAAACAGCTCGGCGCCGCACACCAGCACGAGCACCAGGCCCAGGCAAAAGCACAGGCCGCCCACGACGCGCTGGGCGCCCCAGCCCAGCGTGCTATCGCTCAAGAACACGGTAAAGAACAGGCCGCCGAAGGCAATGAACGCACCAGCGAACATCGCCAAAACAAAGGCCTTTGCGACCGGCAGGTTGGCCTTGGTCACGCCGGCGACCTCGGTCTTGGCCTCGATCGCGGCGGGCGCCAGGCAATCAGGAGCGGGGTACTCCGCCTTGGAATCTGCCATGTCAATCACTTCTTTCCTAATCAGCAGGGACAAGCGCTCCTATTGCTCTTGTCCCAAGCGGACAAAGTGGGAAAAGTCGTTGGCGACCACGGCGTCGTACACGGCGTCGACGGCGTCAAAGACCTCCGGGGACATAGGGTTGTAAAACTCCGTATCGCCCGGCTGAATCCCTATGAAGACGATATCTTCGCACGATTGCTCGATTTCCTCGATCAGAATCGACAAAGGGAGCGAATGCGTGGTGAACATCGACTTGCGGGCCACGTCACGTTTGTCGAGCAAGCGGATGG
>CALLSB010000094.1:0-1005 GCA_938014225.1 uncultured Collinsella sp.
GGGCATCTTTAAGAGCGGCGACCCCGCCAAGCGCGCCGCCGCCATCGTCAAGGCCGTGGCAAACTTCACCGATGCCAAGCTCATCGCCGAGCTTTCGGAGGACCTGGGCGAGGCCATGGTGGGCATCAACGCCGACGAGATCGAAATCATCATGGAGGAGCGCGGACGCTAGTCCGGCAGAAAGGATCGCACATGAGCGATTATGCAGACCAAACGGTCGCCGTGCTGGCGGTCCAAGGCGCATTTGCCGAGCACGAGGCAAGACTATCCGAGCTGGGCGCGCGCTGTATTGAGCTGAGGCAGGCGGCTGATTTGAAGCAGGACTTTGACCGTCTGGTACTTCCCGGCGGCGAGTCTACCGTTCAAGGGAAGCTGCTTGATGAGTTGGGCATGCTCGAGGAGCTTCGCACCCGCATTGTTGAAGGCATGCCCGTCCTGGGCACCTGCGCCGGCCTGATTCTGCTGGCTCACGACCTTGCCGCCCATGACGATAAGGGCACGCCGCGCCTGGCAACCATGGATGTGCTCGTTGAGCGCAATGCCTACGGCAGGCAGCTCGGCAGTTTTCGAACCAAGGGGCAGGTAGCTGGCATCAACGGTGAAGTGCCGCTGACGTTTATCCGCGCGCCCCGCATCGTCGAGGTCCACGGCGACGCAAAGGCCTTAGCGAAAGTCGACGGCCGTATCGTCGCCGCGCGCCAGGGCAACCAGCTCGGCGTAACCTTCCACCCCGAACTCGACGACGACGTCCGCCTCCACGAGCTCTTCCTCCAAATGTAGGCAGAGTAGAAACGAGCGTGGATTTTCGGACACACAACAAATGAGAGTGGATAATCTCCCACTTTGAACTTAGATGCAGGCTCAAACCAGGAGATTATCCACTCTCATACTATGTAGTCATTTAAGAACGTCCCCAATGACTACTTCGGCAACGCCGATGTTTTGGCGCGGACAGACACTATGACCCAATCCGAGGGCACTAAAAAGATAGGAGCCCCCGCTCGT
>CALLSB010000095.1:0-44856 GCA_938014225.1 uncultured Collinsella sp.
CGCCGCCGTCGCGGCAAGTTGCTGGGCGAGCCTAAGTCGGAGGCCAAGCTTCCGGGCGGCGTGGTGCAGCCCTCGTTGCCGTTTGGCGAACCGGAGCCCACGTCCGAGTCTGCAACCGAGCTGGGGCAGGAGACGCCGGCCGCCGAGCAGGCTGCTGCCGCCGAGACCGTTGCGCCCGCGCCCGAGGCCACCGAGGCCGCATCGGAGTCCAATGACCGCCTGGCCGCCATGATGCGCCGCAGCGCCCGCCGCGAGGAGGCCTACGTGCCCACCTCTCAGCTCCGCCGCTTTACCCTGCCCGATTCGGCGCCCATCATGCGCCGCGTCATGGGCTTTCTGTCCGACCAGGCCCGCACACTCATCCATGCCGGCGTGTCGCGCGACCGCATCTGCATCGATCCTGGTCCGGGCTTTGGTAAGTCGGCTAACGAGGACATCGTCATCCAGCGCGAGACTGCCAAGATGGCGTCACTGGGCTATCCGCTCATGTGCGCCGTGTCGCGCAAGCGCTTTGTGGGCGCCGTCTCGGGCGTGACCGAGGCCGCCGAGCGCGATGCCGCTACGTTTGGCGTGTGCCTGGGCGCTATCCAGGCCGGTGCCAACATCGTGCGCGTGCACGACGCCGCGGGTTTTGCGCAGTTCCTGAACGGCTACTGGGCGGTTGCCAAGCCACAGCCGCGCCGCGCGTTTGTGGCCGTGGGCTCCAACCTGGGGCATCGCTGCGACAACATCCGCGCCGCACGCGAGATGATCGCCGAGATTCCACTCACCTGCGTGTCTAACTCCTCCAAGATTTACGAGAGCGAGCCTGCCTACGAGACGCGCCAGGACGCGTTTGCCAACGCCGTCATCGAGATCAAGACCGAGCTTGCGCCGCTGGTGCTGCTCGACGAGCTCATGAAGATCGAGGCCGAGCTGGGGCGCGACCGCTCCAAAAAGGCCAAGGCCAACGGTCCGCGTACCATCGACCTGGACCTGCTGTGGATGGACGGCGAGACCCACGGCGGCAAAAAGCTGCGCCTGCCGCATCCGCTGATCGGCGAACGCGACTTTGTGCTGGTGCCGCTCGAGGACCTGATGCACGACCCGGCGCGGTTCTTCCGCTACAACGGTGTCGAGGTCAAGGAGCCCGAGGACCGCGTGGGCCATATCGTGGGCGAATTGGGGCGTATGTAGATGATCGAGATGAATGCTGTTGCCGCCGGTACCGAGCTTGACGCCGCGCGTGGCGCGGGCCGCGAGGGTGCGTCCGCGGGCTGGTGCGCTTGGAGCGCGGGCGAGGCGTCGTTGACGTTTTCGCTGGTCGTGCGCCCGGATGTGAACATGCATGCCTTCCACGGCCTGCCGTTTGTGGCCGCGATGGGCATGATGGACGCGCTCGTGGGCGCGGCGTCGACACCGGGGCTGGGCCTTGCCGGTAAGGTGGGTATCCAGTGGCCGAGCGATATCGTGTGCGGTGCGCCTGCGTTTGAGACGTCGCTCGCGCGTGTTGCCGTGAACGGCGGTGCCGGTGCTGCGGGCATGTTCGGTGCCGTGACGGTGGATATTGAGCGTTCGGCGCTGAGCGAGCTTGGTGTGGACGTGGCTGACGAAGCGCTGCTCGAGACGCTGGCCGCCGCCGTGCTGGCCCGCGTGGACGCCTGGGCGGTTGTTGCCAACACGCCGCAAGGCGCCGCAGGGCCGCTGGCTCCCGTGCTGGGCGAGTACTTCGACATGGTGCCGCTGCTGGGCCGCCAGGTTGCGGCGGTGTCTCCCAACGGCTTGCCGCTTGCGGTCGGTGTGTTTGCGGGCCTGGACATCTGGGGCCGCGCGACCATCAAGACCGATGCCGGCGAGCAGGAGTTTCCGCCCGAGGCTGTACGAATTCGCGGACTGTAACGCGAGGCGCCCGCGCTCAAAGATAACGATGGCAACAAGACCCTTCTCGGCCTGTGCCGGGGAGGGTTTCGCCTATCTGAGGAATAGGCTTGGCGAGCCTTTGCGGGGACTGTGGCATCGGGCGTGCTCGACTTAAGCCCCTGCTCTATCCCAGCTCCTGCATGCGGCGGTAAATTTCGCAGATACCCTTGATGGTGAGCTGTCCATCGACCACGTCGAAGGCATCGGTCGAATCGGCGACGATGCCGGCGAGGCCGCCCGTGGCGATAACGGTGGCATCCTCGCGGCCCAGCTCGCGCTTCATGCGCGCGACCAGGCCCTCGGCCATGGCGGCGGCGCCCATCACGGCGCCGACCTTGATGCACTCCTCGGTATCGCGGCCGATGGCGTGCTCGGGCGCCTCGAGCGGCACGCTGGCGAGCTTGGCGGCACGGGCGGCAAGCGCGTCCATGGAGATGCGAATGCCCGGCGCGATCGCTCCGCCAATGTAATAACCGTCCTCATCGATGACGTCGATATTGGTCGCGGTGCCAAAGTCCACCACGATTGCCGGCGCGCCGTAGAAAGTTTCGGCCGCAACGGCGTTAGCGACGCGATCGGCGCCTACGGTCTGGGGACGCGCCGCGCGCAGCTTGGTCACCGCGGCCGTCTGCGGCCCAATGACGATGGCGTCTGCGGCAATGCGGTCGGCCACGGCGTGCCATTCGCGCGAGAGCTGCGGCACCACGCCGGCAAAGGCGATCGCGTCGACCGCGCCGAGCGAGAGGTCGTACATCTTAAAGAAGCCCATCAGGCGCACATGGATCTCGTCGGCGGTATAAGAGCGGTCGGTGGGCATGCGCCACGACTGCACCAGCTCGTCTCCGTCAAACAGGCCCATGGCCGTCTGCGTATTTCCCATATCGATAGCGAGCAGCATGTCTACTCCCGGTGTCGGCGTAAAAGGACGCGCACCATTGTATACGTGCCGTCGACGGCGCTCGGCTGCGATTCGTTTACGGTGATAGGGGCTGAGGAGTTTAAATATGAAGGAATTATGCTCTACGAGATTTTTCTTGCCGTTTGCCGAACTCCCGCGTAATATTCTTTCTTGCGCACATGAGGCGCCCAGACATTGCGGGGTGGAGCAGTCTGGTAGCTCGCCGGGCTCATAACCCGGAGGTCGTAGGTTCAAATCCTGCCCCCGCGACCAAGAACTTGCAGCTCGTCGGCCTAGTCGGCGAGCTTTTTTGTTATTCCGGGATCGTTTCTTCGGTTCAATTCTCGGCCTCTCAAACAAAATCTCAATCTGTAACAGATGGGCCCGATTTGGGCGGCTAGGTGTTACAGATCGAGATATACCGGTGGGTTGGGTCCCGTTTGTCTAAATCTGTAACACGAGGGACGGTTTTTGCCGAGTTGTTGTTATAGATTGAGATTTTCTAGCAGGCTTTCTAGCAGGCTAGATTGGTTTGTCTCGATCTGTAACAGGTAGGGGTCAAAAGTGGGTCTAGATGTTACAGATCTAGATTGTTGAGGTTGGGCCGAGAGGAATGTCTCGATCTGTAACAGTAAGACCCGGTTTTGCCGCGTAACTGTTACAGATTGAGATAAACCGGCGGGCAAACCGACGGGCCGCCCCGTCCCATCCACCTGCCGCCATCTGCTGTCCGCCGATTTCCGTTGCGCTGTTGTATTCCCATGCCATATCCTCTAGACAACTACGCGGCACCATCGCCGCCGCGCCTACAAGAGAGGAATGTCCATGACCGCACCTGCATCCAAGCTGCTCCAGCCCATTACGGTTGGCCCCCTTGAGCTCAAGAACCGCATTATGTTCCCGCCGCTGACCACCGGCTACGAGGAGCGCGACGGCTCCATTGGCGAGCGCAGCCTGGCTTTTTACGAGCGCCTGGCCCGTGGCGGTGTGAGCTACATCGTCATCGGCGACGTCGCTCCCGTTATGACCGCAAGCCCCACGCCCAAGCTGGCGACCGACGCCCAGATTCCCACGTTTAAGGCCCTGGCCGACGTCGTCCACAAGCACGGCGCCAAGGTCGCGCTGCAGCTGTTCCACCCTGAGTACGATGTGCCCGGTGTCGGCCGCATGGTCATGGGTTCCATGGCCGCCGCCAAGGCCGCGCAGGAGGCCAAGGCCGCCGGCGACGAGGAGACCTTTGCCGCCAAGATGGCCGAGTCCAACGAGATCCGCAACCAGGCCTACGCCAAGCTGCATCACGACATGCAGCACTTTGTGAACGAGGCGAGCGTAGAGCAGCTCACCCAGATCAAGGAGGCCATCGCTGCCTCGGCCGCTCGCGCGCAGCAGGCCGGCATCGATGCCATCGAGGTCCACGGCGACCGCTTGGTGGGTTCGCTGTGCTCGGCCATCCTCAACCAGCGCACCGACGAGTACGGTGGCTCGTTCGAGAACCGCGTCCGCTACGCGCTGGAGGTTGTCGCTGCCATTAAGGAAGCCGCGCCGCAGCTGATGGTGGAGTACAAGCTCCCCGTGATCATGGAGAACCCCGACGGCACGCCGCGCGGCAAGGGCGGCCTGCGGCCCGACGAGGCCTGCGAGTTCGCCAAGCTGCTCGAGGGCGCGGGCATCGATATGATCCAGGTCGCACAGGCCAACCACACCGGCAACATGGGCGACACCATTCCGCCCATGGGCGCCATGCCCTACAACTGGACGCTGCCCGTGGCCGAGCGCGTCAAGGCCCTGGTCTCCGTGCCGGTGGCAACCGTGGGCCGCGTGGTTTCGGTCGAGGCCGGCGAGAAGATTCTGGAAGACGGCGTCGCCGACATCATCGCCTATGGCCGCTCGCTCATGTGCGACCCCGACATTGCGCTGAAGGCCGCCACGGGTGAGCCCATCCGCGAGTGCCTCAACTGCAACAAGGGTTGCGTCGATGCGATTCAAAACCGCAAGTACATTTCGTGCGTGCTCAATGCCGAGAACGGCGACGAGGCGACCATCGCCATCAAGCCGGGCGAGGGCGACAAGAAGATCGCCGTGGTGGGCGGCGGCATCGCCGGCCTGGAGGCCGCGCGCGTGGCGGCCAAGCGCGGCTACGACGTGACCGTCTACGAGGCGAGCGATCATCTGGGCGGCCAGATTGTGCTGGCGGCCGCGCCTCCGCGCAAGGACGAGATCATGCGCTCGGTCGAGTACTACGAGAAGATTCTGCCCGGCCTGGGCGTGAAGGTCGAGCTCAACCATGCCGCTACCGCTGAGGACCTCAACGCCGCCGACGCTGCGATTGTGGCCGTGGGCGCACACGACGTGGTCATCCCCGTTCCGGGTGCCGATTCGGAGAAGGTCGTCTCGAGCTGGGACGTGCTGGCCGGCAAGGTGGAGCTTACGGGCCGCGTCGCCGTCATTGGCGGTGGCCTGGTGGGCACCGAGACTGCCGAGTACCTGCTGCAGCACGGCTGCGAGGTGGCGATCGTGGAGATGCTCGACAAGATTGCCGCGGGCGAGTCCGAGACCATTCTGCCGCTGATTATGAGCGATTTTGCAGAGCACAACGTGGAGCAGCACGTGAAGACCCGCCTGACCGCCATTACCGACGAGGGCGTGGAGGCCATTTGCACCACCGAGGACGGCGCCGAGGAGCCGGTAAAGATCGCCTGCGATTACGTGGTGATGGCCGTGGGCTCCAAGGCCAACGCGTTTGACCTGGATGGCGTGACGGTGCCCGTGACCTGCGTGGGCGACTGCTCGGGCGAGCGCACCGCCGACATTGCGAGCGCCATTCGCACGGCGTATCACGCGGCCAACGAGTTGTAGTTGAACATCGCGGCCAGGTGGGGCGGTAGCACGGATCCGTCTCGCCCGGCTGTGTCCCGTCGGGTGTCAACCGGTGCGGGGCCTGCAAGTGCAGCGGGTCCCGCCCTTTTTGTTTTGCTCCGGTGGATGGCAATGCGCGGTAATCATGAGGAGTGAGGACGTCTACTGCCTTGCAGATCACTCAAAAATATTGGGGGAGGGGTTAATAACCATATCCTCTATACCAAAGGACATAAAGAGATGCCAATTTTGTTGACAAGCGAATGACGATTAGCTGCGAGTCAGCTACCAGCGTAAATAATCGATAAAGAAATGTCGTAATTTGGTGCCAAATGCCCAGATAACGCCGCGTCTATTTTAATTAACTGCTTTGAGCAAACAGTAAAATGCTACTATCTAACTTGCACGTAAGAAAGCAGATTAACGGCTAAGGCTAAGAAGTGGCAGGTATGTCGGAAGCAACTAGGACTCGCACGCATGCGCCCGAGGTTAGGCAGCGCGCCGTCGAGATCCTCCAAGAGGGGGTCGGTCATCGCGCTCTCGCCGCGGAGCTTGGCATTCCCCAGGCCACGGCTCGTCAGTGGGCCCGCGCGTATGCCGTGGGCGGTGCCGACGCCGTTCTCAATGCCGGTTCGCATCATCATACCTATTCGTACGACGTAAAGCTCGCTGTGGTTAAGGACCGTCTGGAAAACGGCTTGACGGTTCGCGAGGCCATGATCAAGCACAAAATTCCCAGCGAGTCTTCGGTCAAGGCTTGGTGCCGTCAGTACCGCGAGAGCGGTGAGGCCGCACTGGTCGATAAGCCGCGCGGTCGCAAGCCGCGCGTTAAAAAGGCGGAATAGCAAACGGGATGGTGCGCCCACAGGGGCGCATTTTTTCTTGCCGCGCCAACTTTTTGGACCAGCGCGAGCCTATCGGGAGATCCTCCAAAGTGGCCAATAAACCGCGCGCAGTGGCCCGCGCGCCTGTCGCTGCGATAGGCGGCGTCGCCTCTCTGCTCCAAAGCGGACGTGCCCTTGCCCCGTACGCCTAAAACTCCCCAGTTGACCGAAAACCTGCCGCCGCTACTCCTCAATTGAGCTATAACGTTAAACAATTGCAGCGTTTTTGCACGGGGGAGTGATGGTATGACGCTACTGTATTTCCTTACCCTGTTTCCGCTGGTACCGGCGCTGGGCATGCTGCTCGCGCGCGGCGACCGCGCCCGCGATGCGGTGGGGCTCATAGGTTCCGGCATTATTATGGCGGTGACAGTTGTAGTCGCCGTCATGTTTTTTGGCACGGGTCCGCAGAGCTTTGAGGTTGCCCCCGACACCTCGCATGTGCTCTCGATCATCAGCTCCGTCATCGACGTCATCCTGTGCGCCGTAATCCTGTACAACGCGTACAAATATAGGAACGCGCTCACCACGGTGCTCGGCATAGTCCAGCTGGTGGGCTCGCTCGCCTTTGCAGCCATGACGTTGCCCGCGGCCGAAGCCGTCACGGCAACGCCGCTCTGCCTGGACTACATGAGCGTGATCATGGTGCTCGCCGTCGGCATCGTCGGCAGCCTAATCTGCGTGTATGCCTTGGGTTATATGAAGGACTTCCAAGCGCACGATGAGCACGAGGCCGCGCTGCGCGGGCAGACCGCGCCCGACCGTCGCCCGCAGTTCCTGGCGCTTATGTTCCTGTTCCTCTCGGCCATGTTCGTCATCGTGACGAGCGACAACCTTGAGTGGCTGTTCTGCGGCTGGGAAATCACCACCGTGTGCTCGTTCCTCATGATTGGCTACACGCGCACGCCCGAGGCCATTAAGAACGCCTTTACCCAGATCATCCTCAACATGCTGGGCGGTATCGCGTTTTTGGCCGGACTCATGTATCTGCACGTTAACGGCATGCCGCTGACCATCTCGGACATGATCGAGCTTTCCGGCGCCGGAACCGCGCAGTCCGCACTGCTGGTGATGCCGGTCATCCTGTTGTCGCTCGCCGCACTCACCAAGGCCGCACAGATGCCGTTCCACACTTGGCTGTTGGGTGCCATGGTTGCCCCCACGCCAACGAGCGCCCTGCTGCACTCGTCAACCATGGTCAAAGCCGGCGTGTTCCTGATGGTCAAGCTGAGCCCGCTCTATGCCATCTATCCCGTGACCGGCTTTATGGTCACGAGCGTGGGCGCCATCACGTTTTTGCTCGCTGCCCTTATGGCCATCTCGCAGAGCAATGCCAAGCGCGTGCTCGCGTACTCCACCATTTCCAACTTGGGCCTCATCAGTGCTTGCTTGGGTGTCGGCGCGCCCGAGGCCGTATGGGCGGCCATCTTCCTGATCCTGTTCCACACGGTGGCAAAGTCGCTGCTGTTCCTGTGCGTGGGCACGGCCGAGCATCATATCGGCAGCCGCAATATCGAGGACATGGACGGTATGTTCAGCCGCATGCCGCACCTGACGCGCCTGATGATGCTGGGCATCATGGGCATGTTTGTGGCGCCGTTTGGCATGCTCGTGTCCAAGTGGGGCGCCCTGGTGGCGTTCGCGCAGACCGGCAACGTGCTCATGATTATGGTGCTGGCCTTTGGCTCGGCCGCGACGTTTTTCTTCTGGGGCAAGTGGCTTGCCAAGCTTTCGGGCGTCGACCCCACGGCTCGAAACGTTGAGGTCAATGTCCATAAGACCGAATGGATGGCCCTCAACACCATCGCCGCGCTGCTGATTCTGTGCTGCGTGGCGTTTCCGGTTATCTCGAGCGGTCTGGTGTCGCCTTACTTGGCCATGGTGTTTGGCCGCGTGCCGTACGTTATTGGCAAGGACGCCATGTATCTGATGGTGGTTATCGTGGCTTTTATCGCCGTGGTGCTGCTGACTTCATTCCGCGTGAGCAATAAGCCGCACGTCAACGTGTACCTTTCGGGTGTGGGAACCGACAAATATCGCCATTTCCGCGGCTCGATGGGACACGAGGTGAAGGCCGAAAAGCGCAATTGGTACTCGGAGGACGCCCTTGGCGAGAAGCGTATTGGCCCCGCGGGCAGCGTCGTGTGCTGCAGCATTATCTTGTTTGCGCTGCTGTGTTGCGCGTGGATTGGGCCCGAGCGACTTGCCATGAGCGCGCCCTCGGTGCTGCGCGGCAAGTATTTCGAGGGCTCGGGCGTCGTGGGCATTTTTATCGGTACCGTGGCGTTTGCCCTGCTGGCGCCGCTTGTGGGCGGCCTGATCGACGGCGTTGACCGCAAGCTGTCCGCTCGCATGCAGGGCCGCGTGGGCCCGCGCTTGCTGCAGCCCTTCTACGACGTCGCCAAGCTGCTGCGCAAGGCTCCTGCCAGCGTAAACACCATGGACGATACCTACATGGCGTGCGCGCTCATCTTTACCGTGGTGGGCGGCGGCATCTTTGTGTCGGGTTCCAACACACTGCTGTGCGCCTTTATGGTTACGCTCGCCTCGATCTTTGTGGTGCTGGCGTCCGCCTCGACGCAAAGCCCGTTTGCCCAGGTCGGCGCCGATCGTGAGTTGCTGCAGGTTATGAGTTACGAGCCCGCCGTTTTGCTGATGAGTGTGGGCCTGTATCTTGCCACCGACAGCTTCGATTCCATCGCCGTAACGGGGCAGTCGGCTCCCATCATCGTGTACAGCGCGCCCATTTTCCTTGCGCTGCTCGCGGTGCTCACCATCAAGCTGCGCAAGTCGCCGTTTGACCTTTCGTACTCGCATCATGCGCATCAGGAGATCGTCCAGGGCGTCGCCACCGAGATGAGCGGCGGCACGCTGGCCAAGATGACCCTTATGCACTGGTGCGAGACCGTGCTGTTTTTGATGTGGGTGGGCATGTTCTTTGTTTGGGACAACCCCGTGAGCTGGGTTGTAGCCCTGGTCGTGATGGCCGCGACGTATTTTGTCGAGGTCCTGATCGACAACACCTTCGCGCGCAGCACCTGGCGCAGCTGCTTTAGGCTCGGATGGGGCGTGGCGCTGGTGTTTGGCCTGCTCAACCTTATGCCCATCCTCGTCGACGTATTTATTTAGGAGGCGGCATCCATGGATCATAAAATGTCGCGCTCGCCGTGGGTTATTCATTACGACGGTTCGAGCTGCAACGGATGCGATATCGAGGTGCTGGCCTCGCTCACGCCGCTGTTCGATGCGGAGCGCTTTGGCGTGGTCAACACCGGCAACCCCAAGCATGCGGATATCTTTTTGGTGACGGGGTCGGTCAATGCCCAGAATCTGTCCGTCGTGCGCCAGATCTACAACCAGATGCTCGAGCCCAAGTGCGTGGTGGCGTGCGGCATTTGCGCGTGTTCGGGCGGCGTATTCCGCGATGCCTATAACGTGATCGGCGGCGTGGACCGCGCGATTCCCGTGGACGTGTACGCGCCCGGGTGCGCCATTCGTCCCGAGACGGTGATCGATGCCATCGTGGAGGCGTGTGGCATCCTGGACCAGAAGGAGGCCGTGATGCGCGCCGGCGGCGATCCGCTCACCGTGGGCGGCGCCGCTACCTGGGACGGTGGCGTTGAGCTGGGCGAGGACGGGTTTGTGGCTGTGGCTGAGGCCAGGGCCGGTGTCGACGCAGGCGCGGCTGACGGCGCCCGCCGCTGCAAAGGAGGCCGAGTAATGCAAAAGGCAATCTACACCACCGTCGGGATCGATGAACTGTTGCCGCGTGTGCAGGCGCTCAAAGGTACCGGCGCGCGCTTTGTGCAGATGCATGCCGAGCGCTGTGTGGACGACGGATCGTATCGCTTGGTCTATACGTTTATCGACGTTCGTGCTGCTCAGGAGCATATTGCGCAGGACGGCAGCTATGCGATCGAGAACCTGGTGGTTGAGGGCATCGACCAGTACCAGGAGATTCCGTCCATCAGCTCGTACTATCCGGCGGTATTCCCGTTTGAAAACGAGGCGCACGACCTGTTTGGTCTTGCCATCACCGATATGCAGATTGACTTTAAGGGCTTTTTCTACCAGGTCTCGACTGCCGACCCCATGAGCGTTATCACGCCCGAGGTGAAGGCCGCGCGCGAGAAAGCCATGAAGGTGCGTGCCGCCGCCGAGGCCAAGGCGCGCAAGGCCGCTGCCGAGAAGTCCGCCGCGGCTGCGGCTGCTGCAGGGGAGAGCGCTGCGAGTGCCGGCGATGCTTCGGCTGCGGCGAGCGCCCAGTCCGCTGCGGCTGCCGGCTCCGATGCTCAGCACGATGAAACTGCTGCGAAGGCCGCGCTCAAGGCTGCCGAGATGGAGGCAAAGCTCGCCGCCATGGATCCCGAGAAAGCGGCCAAGGTCCGCGCGACGCTTGCCGCCAAGGTCGTCCGCGACAAGCAGAAAAAGGAGGCGTAAAGTCCATGGCACATCGCTCCGTTATTCCGTTTGGCCCGCAGCACCCGGTGCTGCCCGAGCCGCTTCATCTGGACCTGGTGATCGAGGATGACCGCGTCATCGAGGCAATTCCTCAGATCGGCTTTGTGCACCGCGGGCTCGAGAAGCTCACCGAAAAGCGCGACATGCATCAGTTTGGCTACATCGCCGAGCGCATCTGCGGCATCTGCGCCGTGGGCCACAGCTGCGGCTATGCCAGCGCCTGCGAGCGCATGCTCGGCATCGAGGTGCCTGGTCGCGTGCAGTATATCCGCACCATTCTGCACGAGCTTTCGCGCATTCACTCGCATCTGCTGTGGCTGGGCCTGCTCGCCGATGCCTTTGGCTTCGAGGCACTGTTCTATCGTTCGTGGACTCTGCGCGAGCAGATTCTCAAGATCTTTGAGAGCACTTGCGGCGGCCGCGTGATTCTGTCGATTAATGAGATCGGCGGCCTTAAGCACGATATCGAGGACTCCGAGCTGGCGGGCATTGTCGAGACGCTTGACGCCATGCGCCCCGACTACGAGGCTCTGGTGCATACGTTTTTGGACGATGCCAGCTGCGGCGAGCGCCTGCATGGCGTGGGCGTGATTAGCGAGAAGGATGCGCTGAATCTGTCGATGGTCGGCCCGTTCGGTCGCGCCTCGGGCGTGGATTACGACGTGCGCATGTTCGGCGACGGCGCCTATGCGGATCTGGCTGCGTTTGAGCCCATCGTTGCTACCGATGGCGATTGCTATGCCCGCTGCCAGGTGCGCTGTGCCGAGGTCACGCAGGCCATGGATATCATTAAGGAGCTTGTGGGCAAGATCCCGCACGACGGCATCGGCGGGCGCACCAAGCTCACGCCGGCCGACGGCGCGCGTGGCGAGGTTGTGATTGAGCAGCCGCGTGGCGAGGCGTATTACTATGTGCGCGGCAACGGCACCAAGAACCTGGATCGCTTCCGCGTGCGCACGCCGACGTCGCAGAACCTGGCGGGTCTGACACATACGCTGCAGGGCGTGCTCCTTGCCAACGTGCCCATGATTATCCTGACCATCGACCCCTGTATTAGCTGCACGGAAAGGTAGGCGCGGCATGAGTTTGCTGACATTTGCCAAGACAGCCTTGGGCTCTATGGTCAAGCAGCCGGTCACGGTGTGCTATCCGCAGGAGAAGCTGACGGCTCCCGAGCGCCTGCGCGGGCATATCGTCAACGACATGGACGTGTGCATTTGCTGCGGTATGTGCGCGCGTCGCTGTCCGGCGGGCGCGCTCGCGGTCGATCGCAAGGGTGGAACGTGGTCGATCGACCCGTATGCCTGCGTGGTGTGCGGTGAGTGCATCGAGAGCTGCCCCAAGCACTGCCTGACTATGGACACCGCCCGCACCCCAGTCGCAGCGGACAAGACTCCCACAGTAGAAACCAAGCCGGAATAGCGCTGGAATAGGGGCCGGTGGGGCAAAAATGCCCCACCGGCCCCGCGCTTAAACGCGCGGTTGTGCCGTCGCGAACAAAACTATGCCGGATTACGGGGCTGGATAGCGAACCTCCGACCATACAGAAAATCCCAAAAACAAAACCGCAGGTAGACTGCTTGCCGTTTTTCAAAAAAAGGCTGTATGGATGAGGACTCCGACTTTAGCCCCGTAATCCGGCATAGTTTTGAAATAGCACCATATCCGTAGCAGCCCTTGATCTCCCGTGGACAGAGGGAAACGGATCATTTTTGCCTCACGAGGGCTGCCGCGTGACCCGTCTGCCACGAAATGGGCCTATCTACTACGTTTAGGCGGCAGCCCTCGACCACGTCAAGTAATGCGAAATGAAAACCGCAGGTAGAACGCTTGCGGTTTTTCATGAAAAGCGGCTATGGTCGGGGGTATCGAGTCAAACGTAGTAGATGGCCCGATTTCGTGGCGAGCGTTACCAACTGATCCCCCGGGGACGGAGGAAAACGGATCATTTTGACCTGTTGGCTCCGAGTCGCATCAGTTTTCCTGCGAAAACTCTCGTGTCTCAACTTTGGTGAGACATTTGTCTCACGCCCAAAATCAAATCTGGAACGTGTGTCACCTGCCCTAATTGTGTCTCATTTCGTAACTTTAGGCTGATGCAAGGTCTGAGACCGCGAGAAGGGAGACACGATGGGTAAGTACACGAGGGGTCTCTTGGCGGTGATACTGGCCGTAGTGCTGGTGTTGCCAGCCGCAGCATTCGCCATGCTGCCCGAGGCCAACGCCAGGTCCAGCACAGGAATGGACGGACCGATAATGACCGGAAAGGTCGCCGACCCCGACACCAGCGGTCGCTGGGAAATCTGGGCGGCAGGCCACGGTGGCAATAAGGTAACGACCCAAAACGTCGGTCGAATCTGGACCGACAAGACGGTCAAGGCAACCGAGGAAAACGAAGAGTCGGACTTTTTGACCACGCTTTCGGCGATGTCCTCGACGTCTAATTCAACCGTGACGGTTACCACGCCGCTCGACATCGTGATGGTGCTGGATGCCTCTGGCTCGATGGATCATGAGATGGGCGGTGGAGATCCCACCAGGCGCATCGATGCGCTGGAGAGCGCTGCCAGCAGCTTCATCGACGCCATTGCCAAACAAAACGAGGGCATCGAGGGCGTGGATAGGCAGCATAAGGTTGCTATCGTTAAGTTTGCGGGCAAGACGTCCAACAATATCGGCAACGAGACGTATCGTGACGGAGGATACACCTACAATTACACACAGGTTATGAAAGACCTGACCGATTGCTCCGGCGGCAACGTGAAAGCTCTTAAGCATAGGATTGCCCAGATTACACCCGCTGGTGCAACGCGCGCCGACAATGGTCTGCAGCTGGCAGAGGGTATCACTTCTGGTCGCGCGGACGCCAAGAAGATTGTTGTGTTCTTTACCGACGGCACGCCAACGAAAATTGACAAGTTTGATCCTACGGTTGCTAACGCTGCCGTGGCGGCTGCCAAGAACATGAAGGACAGCAAGGCCACCGTTTATACTATCGGCATCTTTGATGGCGCGGATCCCAGCGCTGGTATCCAGGATTCGGGAAAAAGCCAAAAAGAGAACAAGTTCATGCAGGCCGTTTCGAGCAACTACCCCAATGCCACGGCATGGGATACTCATGGTGCACGCGCGGAAAACGCCGACTACTACAAGTCGGCGACCAATGCCGAAGAGCTCAAGAAGGTTTTCGACGACATCTCGCAGGCCATCACATCGGAGGCGCCTTATCCGACCGAAATCCATAAGGGCTACGACGAGACCAAGTCCGGCTACATCACGTTTACCGACGAGCTGGGCGACTTTATGCAGGTCGACAGCTTCACCGAGGTCGTCATCAACGGCACGCCGTTTACCGAGGCGAGCAAGACGGTCAACAAAGAAACCAAGACCGATACGTACGAGTTCGATGGCAAGGCAAAAGACCTGCTCATTACCGTGCAGCGTGCCGGCGACGACAATCCCCAGAAGGGCGATATCGTAACGGTCAACATTCCCGCGTCGTTGATTCCTCTGAGTCACTTTAAGACCGTAGACGGCAAGCTTTCGGTCGATACCGTTAAGCCCATCCAGGTGAAGTATGCCTCGAGCGTGAAGAAGGGCGCACTCGACAACCTGTTTACGCCCGAGAAGGTAACGGGACTCAAGGACTACATCGAGAACAATACGACTGTCGTTGACGGCACCAAGACCGTGAGTTTCTACGCGAACAAGTGGAGCGGTGGTGCGTTGGGTGATACGGTCGCGACCTTTGAGCCGGCCGACACCAACCGCTACTACTACTTCCAGAAGCAGACTCCCATTTACACGGACAAGGGATGCACGCAGCCTGCAAAGAATTTGCTGGCAGATACCGGAACCTATTACTACAAGGATGAGTTTGAGGAGCAGGGCGAGAACAACGAGGCCAAGCCCACCACTGCCGTCATCGAGTTCATCGGTGGCGACGCTGCCAAGTTTGACGGCGCTATAGTTGCCGACAAGGACGGAAACCTGTCGTTTAGCGTGGGAACCGCGCGCCTGGTCTTTATCGACGAGCTTCACACCACCAAGGAGAGCGTGGGCGACAACAACACTGGTACTGCCACCGACGTTCTCAACCCCAAGTGGAACAACATGTCTGCCAAGGCGGCTGCGACGCATGTCAATTCCTACCTGGGCAACAACGGCAAGATCAGCTTTGCGTATGACATGACGCCGGCAATGGTGAACACCAAGGCCAGCTTTGGTCTAACCAAGGTGCTCGAGGGCCGCGCCTGGATGGATACGGACACGTTTGAGTTTGGGCTGACGTCCGAGAACGGTGCCCCGATACCCGAGTCCGCGACAGCGCCCGTGACCGCGTCTGTGACCAAGGACGATCTGGACGACAAGGGTAAGGCTGTCATCGACTTCGGCACGATCAAATACACCGAGCCTGGCACGTACGTCTACAGGGTCAGCGAAAAGAACGCCGGGACCACGGTTGACGGCATTGCCTACAGCAAGAACGTCGCGGAGGTCACCGTGACGGTAACGCCCAACAAGAGGGGCGAGCTCAGCGCCGCTGTGAAGGTGACTTGGAGCGAAGCCGACGAGACCGAGTTCAAGAACGTCTACACTGCGGAGCCTGTTGAGTCCAGCGTTACCGACAAGATTGACGTGACCAAGTCTCTGACCGGGCGCGACCTTACGGCCGGTGAGTTCAGCTTTGAGCTGCGCGAGATTAAGGGTGAGGACTCTGAGCTTATCGAGACCGTTAAGAACGCCGCCGACGGCATGGTGACGTTCAGTGCCATCAAGTACACCGAGATCGGCCAGCACACCTACAAGCTGCATGAGGTTAAGGGCAACGCCGGCGGTATTGACTACGATGACGCGGTCTACACCATCGTGACGACCATCGCCGATAACGGCAAGGGCCAGCTGGTTGCCACGCACGAGCTGAAGGACGCCAAGGACGTCAAGAGCATCGAGTTCAAGAACGTCTACACCACGAATGCTGCCGAGGTATCACTTGTGGGCATCAAGAACCTGCAGGTCGCCGACGGCTTGATGCCGGTCGACATCAACGGCAAGTTCACCTTTACCGTGACCGGTGAAGAGGGCGCACCCATGCCCGCGAACGCGAGCGTGACCAATGATGCCAAGGGCAAGGTCGACTTTGGCAAGATCACCTTTACGCTCGACGACCTTAACAAGGCTCTGGGCGAGAAGCCCGAGAAGCGCGAGCACACCTTTACCTACACCGTGACCGAGTCCGGCGAGGTCGCTGGCGTGACCAACGACGCCAAGCCGTCGCGCGAGGTTTCCTTCACCGTGACCGATGACGGCAAGGGCAATTTGAGCGTGTCCCGCAAGCCGGACGGCAACGCGGCATTTACGTTCACCAATACCTACAGCGCGACGCCTGTCGAGACGAGCGTCACCGACCAGATTACCGCGAACAAGGTTCTGACCGGGCGTGAGCTTGCTGCCGGCGAGTTCTCCTTTGAGCTGGTCGAGGGCGACAAGGTCGTCGCCAAGGGTACCAACGCTGCTGACGGCACGATTGCCATGGACAAGATTGCCTACGACAAGCCCGGCAAGCACACCTACACGCTGCGCGAGGTCAACGGCGGAACCATCAGCAAGGGCATCACGTACGGCGACGCCAAGTACACTATCGAGACCACCATTACCGACAAGGGCGATGGCACGCTCAAGGCTGAGCATATCCTGAAGGACGCCACGGCTGCGACCTTCAAGAACACTTACAGCGTGACCCCGACCGATGCAGACCTCGACTTTGACCTGAGCAAGGCCATCGACGGTCGCGAGTGGACGGATGGGGACGAGTTCAGCTTTACCATTACCGCCCCCGATGGCGCCCCGCTGCCCGATCCTGCAACCGTAACCGTGAGCACGCACGATGCGAAGGACGGCATTGCCGCCATCAAGTTCGGCAAGATTCGCTACACGGCTGCCGGAACCTACAAGTACGAGATCCGCGAGAACGCGGGTAATACGGTCGGCATGACGTATGACTCCCACGTCGCGACCGCCGAAGTAACCGTGACCGAGGACGGCGATGGCAACCTGACCGCCAACGTCACCAAGAAGGAAAACGGACGCTTTACCAACACGTACCGCACTGAGCTTAACTACACCGCGGCCGGCGGTCTGTGGCTCAGCAAGTATCTGGACGGCCGCCCCATGACCGAGGGCCAGTTCACCTTTACCGTGACACCTGCTGACGACGCCTCGGCTCGCGCGCTCGGTCTGCTGCCCGGGGCCAACAGCTTCAAGTCCCCCGAAGCGGCAGAGGCAACGGTCGGACTGATCGACATTCTGGCTGGTCATGAGGTTAAATTTACGCAAGCTGACGCCGGCAAGACCTTCAAGTACACCGTGGCCGAAAAGAACGACGGCCAGCCCGGTTACACCTACGATGACGCCGTACGCACGGTGACGATCGCCATCGTCGACGACACCGCCGGTACGCTCACTGCTACGACGACCGTTTCCGGTGGTCCCGAGGGCACGCATGAGACGGTCCACAAGAGTGGCGAGAACAAGGTCGAGAAGGCCCTGGTGCCGTTCCACAACAGTTACAGCGCTACGACCAACACGCCTGGTGGCACCGCTGCTCAGGTCGTTGCCACCAAGACTCTGACCGGTCGCCCGATGGCCGACGGCGAGTTCTGGTTCGGCATCGCCTATCAGGGTGAGCTTGTGGCATACGAAAACCTCAAGCCCAATATCGGCGGGCACGTGAGCTTTGATACGCTGCACTACGACACCAAGATGCTTGCTAATCTTGAGGCTGCTGGGCTTGCTTATCGTACCGATAAGGACGGCAAGCTTGCCTGGACCATTAACTACACGGCCTACGAAGATTTATTCGGGCTGCCGAATGGCGTTTCCGCTACAACGTGGAGCTTTGGCTTTAAGGTTATCGTCGTCGACAACGGTGACGGTACCCTGACGGCGACGGTCGACTACGGCGGCGTCGAGCCCTTGTTCGAGAACGTCTACGGCGCCGACGCCGTGGATGCCGCGCTCACCGGTACTAAGAAGCTCCAGGTTGCCGAGGGCCTGACCCCGGCCGACATCACGGGTAAGTTCACCTTTACCGTGACCGCCGACGAGGCAGGTGCCCCGATGCCCGAGCGCACGACCGTAACCAACGACGCAGCCGGTAACGTGGACTTTGGCAAGATCCACTTTACGCTCGAGGACCTCAACCGCGCTCTGGGCGTGACGGACGATGCGACCGATAAGGCCGAGGCGGACGAAGCTGACGAGGCCGAGGCCGACGAGGCAGAGGCTGAAGAGGCCGACCCCGCCGCTGACGCCAATGTCGACGAGTCCGAGCCTGCGGCCCCCACCGCTCCGCGCTCGCACACCTTTGCCTATACGGTGACCGAGACCGGCAGCGCCCCTGGCGTGACCAACGATGCCAACGCCACGCGCAAGGTTTCCTATACCGTGACTGACGACGGCGCCGGACATCTGAGCGTCAAGCGCGAAGGCGACGACGGTGCTGCCTTCACGTTCACCAACATCTACAGCGTAACGCCTACCGATTCGTCCGTGACCGATCAGGTCAAGACGGTCAAGCGTCTGACCGGACGCGACCTTGCAGTCGGCGAGTTCACGTTTGATCTGCTCGAGGACGACGTGGTTGTCGCAAGCGGCACCAACGACGCCAACGGCACTGTGACACTGAGCCCGATCCGCTACGAGGCGCCCGGCACGCACACGTACACGCTGCGCGAGGCTTGCCCCAATGCGCTCGGCCTGTACAAGGGCGTCACCTATGACGGCACGACCTACACCGTCGTGACCACCGTTTCCGACAACGGCGACGGCACGCTGACCGCGACGCACAAGCTCGAGGGAACCACCGAGTCGGCTGGCTTTACCAACAAGTATCACGCCATGCCCACGCAGGTCTCCATCGGCGCCATCAAGGTGCTCGAGGGACGCGAGCTCAAGAAGGACGAGTTCAGCTTTAAGCTCGTTGGCGAGGGCATCGAGTCCACCGTCACCAACGATGCCGACGGTAAGATCAGCTTCGACAAGTTTGAGTACGACGAGCCCGGTACGCACGTCTACACCATCAGCGAGGTCAAGGGCGACGAGGCCGGTATGACCTACGACAAGTCCGTCTTTACCGCGACCGTCAACGTGGTCGATGACGGCGAGGGCAGCCTCAAGGCAAGCGTCGCCTTTGCCAAGGGCGACAAGAGCGCCGAGGGCATCGTGTTCAACAACACGTACAAGAAGCCCGAGACGCCCGTGCCGACGCCCGATCCCGGCACGCCCAAGACCGTGACGAACATCGTCAAGACGGTCAAGGGTTTCCTGCCCACCACGGGTGACCAGCAGGCCGCCGCACTGCTCATGGCATTTGTCATCGCCATGGCCGGCGTCGGAGCCCTGGTCTGGGGTATCCGTAAGCGCTAGGCACGTCGACAGCGCCCGGGGCCAAAAGGCCCCGGGCGGCCGGCGGGGCTAAATCCCGACCTACTCCTACCCCCAGCCGCCACGGAGGCATCTCCCTCCTCCGTGGTGGCGCTTTTGTGCGTTGGGGAGGAGGGCGCGCCACGAAACCGGCCCATCTACTACGTTTAAGCCCAACCCCTCGACCATATCCAAAAGCGCAAAAACAAAACCGCAGGTAGAACGCCTGCGGTTTTGTTCAAAACGAAGGTATGGTCAGGGGTATCGAGTCAAACGTAGTAGATGGGCCGATTTCGTGGCGGGCGGTTTCGGCTGATCCCTTGGGGACGGAGGAAAACGGCTCATTTTGGTCCCGCGAGGCTGGCGGAGACACTCGTGCAGGGCCGCCCGAACAAAACTATGCCGGTTTACTACGATGAATCCGAGATTCCTGACCACACCCGCATTTTTGCAAATATCGCAAGTGTTCTACCTGCGGTTTTGTAAGTGCGCAATTTGCCGTGGTCGGAGATATGCGGTTCATCGTAGTAAACCGGCATAGTTTTGAAATGGCATCAAATTGGCGGCAGCCAGCGGCTAGCCTCGCAGATAGGCGATGGCGATTTGGGTGCGGTTGCGTAGCCCCATTTTGGCTAGGATTGAGCTGATGTGGTTGCGCACGGTGCCTTCGCCCATATAGGCTGTGGCGGCAATCTCCTTGTTGTCGAGGCCACGGGCGATGAGCTCGGCGACTTCGAACTCGCGGTCGGTCAGGCCGGCAAAGGCCGCGGGCCGGCGGGACGTGTCTGCCTTGTTGCCCATCCCGTCAAAGTCAACATCTTCGATTGCCTTGCCCTCGAGCACGCGTTTGCCGTCCATGACCTGTGCCAACGCCGGCGGAATGGCGGCGACATCGGTCTTGATCAGGTAACCGCGGGCGCCCAGCTTGAGCGCCGACACAATGTACTCGTCATCCGAGAATGTCGTTAGAAACACCACGCGCGCCGAAGGGTCGCGCTCAAGGATCTCGCGTGCGGCCGAAAGGCCGTCGCGTCCCGGCATCTGGATGTCGAGCAGCGCGATATCGGGTGCGTGCTCGGCGTAGAGCGCCACCGCATCGTTGCCGTTGGCACCGGTGCCCACCACTTCGATCTGCGGCTGGGCGCCCAGGATAATCTTGAGCGAATCGACCACCAAGCGGTCGTCGTCGACAACGATGAGCCTCATCGGCCCTCATCTCCTTGCTGTTTGGGAACGGTGGCAAACACACGCCAGCCGCCGGTGCCGGCGCGCGGGCCGGCGGTGAAGGTGCCGCCAAGCGCCTCGACGCGCTCGCGCATGGAGGCGAGCCCCATGCCCTCCGCAGCGCCGCGGCCGCTTGCTTGGACCTCACCCACGCCATCGTCGGTAACAATGAGCTGGTAAAACGACGGATACTCCATGCACCGTACGGTGACGGTCTGGGCGCAAGCGTGGCGCATGGTATTGGAGAGCGCTTCGCGCAGGACCGCCGCAAAGCAGTTGGCGACGTTTGCGGGCGCATGTTCGGCCATAACTTCAAGCTCAATCTGCGGGCCGCCGTCCGAGCGTGTGCCTTCGACAATGCGTTCGAGCTGCACGGAAAGGTCGACGGCGTTGTCGTTGAGCGCGTGGACGCTGGTGCGCACAAGCTGGAGCGCCTCGTCAACCGTGCGTTTAACGTCGGCGAAATCGGCGGCGACGCCAGGCTCGTCGGCGTGGACCACGCGTAGGGCTTCGGCCTGCAGTGAGGCGCGCGTGAGCTGGTGCCCGACGTTATCGTGGATCTCGCGCGCGATGCGGGCGCGTTCGGCGAGCGTCGCGAGTTCGACTTCGTAGTCCTGGCGATCGGCAAGATCGCGGTTGCGCGCCTCGAGCGCGAGGGCTCGTTCCTGCAGCTCGTCGCGGGTGCGGCGCATGCGCCGCTGCTCGCGCTCCAACTGGGCGGTGCGTAGCGATAGCAAGGTGGCGGCAACCGAAAGGATGGCGGTCAGCAGGAGCGTTCGTGCGGTAAGCGCATCGGCGCGAAGGTCCGCGACGAGCGCAAAGGCAAAGACGGAGCCAATGCCCAGCGCGACCCAGGCGTGCTCGCGGCGCGCGATGTCATAGAGGGCGAGAGGCGCAAACGGCACAAACGGCGGCACGAAGACAGCCGCGATGATGCAGGCGTAGCTCGCTGCCTCGCTTGCGCGTCGGGTGCGTTTCCCCTGTGTGACCTCGGCCAGCGAGGTGGCAATAATGCCAAGGCAAAACGCCACAACCAGACGAGCGTCCACGGCAAGACCCATGGCGGCCGCAATACAGCACGCCAGCACGATCGATTTGTCGAAAAGCCTGTTCATACGGGTATTGTACGCGAAGCTGCGCGTGGTGGAGGGGCCGCCTAGCGCAACCGTGACATTCCTCCCGCACGGTGGGGCGGTCGCGTCAGCGGGCCACGCGACCGAGCCCCCGCACTCGTGACAAAGCTCACTGGTGCGCGCCGTCCGCTCCTGCGATGATGCAATCGTACCGGGCCGCAATCAACAGAAGGGCCGCCTCATGACAGACATCGTCCACGTCGAAAACCTCGTCAAGCGCTACGACGATCTTATTGCGCTCGACCACTTTAACCTGAGCATCGCCCCCGGCGAGATCTTTGGCCTGCTCGGACCCAACGGCTCGGGCAAGACCACGTCCATCAACTGTATTCTGCAGCTGCTCGCTTACGACAAGGGCACCATCGAGCTGTTCGGCGAGCCCATGACACCCGCCCGCTACGACCTCAAGCGCCGCATCGGCGTGGTGCCGCAGCAGGTGGCGGTATTCGGCGAGCTCACGGTGCGCGAGAACATCGACCATTTCTGTAGCCTGTACATCAACGACTGCAAGCGCCGTCGCGCGCTCGTGGACGAGGCGATCGACTTTGTCGGGCTGGGCGACTTTACCAAGTTCCGCCCCGGCAAGCTCTCGGGCGGTCTGGCGCGTCGCCTCAACATTGCCTGCGGCATCGCGCACAAGCCCGAGCTCATCTTCTTTGACGAGCCCACGGTGGCGGTCGACCCGCAGAGCCGCAACGCCATCCTGGAGGGCATCTGCCGCCTGCGCGACGAGGGCGCCACGGTGGTGTATACCAGCCATTACATGGAGGAAGTCGAGCAGATTTGCAGCCGCATCATGATCATGGACGGCGGCCGCGTGCTGGCGCAGGGCACCAACGACGAGCTCAAGCGCATGATTCAGATGGGCGAGCGCGTGACCGTCGAGGTCGGCGCCGTCGAGGCCGCCACAGTCGAGCGCCTGCGTGCCCTCGAGCACGTGCTCAGCGTTGAGCTTTCCGGCGGCGAACTCGTCTGTACCTGCGAAGCGAGCCCGCATAACCTGGTCGACATCCTCGACACACTGCGCGCCGCTGACGTGGCGCTCGGCCGCGTGTGGAGCGAGCCGCCGACCCTCAATGACGTGTTCCTCGAGATCACCGGCCGCGAGCTGCGCGACTAGGGGGCAGCCATGTTCAACACCATTATTATCACGGTCAAGACGCTGCTGCGCCGGCCGAGCACGTGGGTTTGGGGTGCTCTCTTTCCCATCGCGCTTTCCACGATGTTCATGTTTATGTTTGCGAACCTGAGCTCCGACGGCACGGTCGATCCGGTGCCGGTGGCCGTCGTGGCGGATGAGGCCTGGGACGCCTCGACCTTTAAGGACGTGGCGACGTCGCTTGCCAAGGCAGGCGACGACCAGCTGCTCGAGATTCACGAGTGCGACGATGCAGCCGATGCGAACCGTGCGCTTAAGGCCGGCGAGGTCGCGGGCATCTACACGGTCGACGATGCAGGCACGCCCAAACTCACGCTGCTATCGAGTTACGACAGCTCACGTGCGTCGGCAGTGCTGACCGACCGCAGCATTCTGGAGACGGTGGCAAGCTCGTATACACAAAATGCCGAGCTCATGCGCCAGATTGCCCAGGACAACCCGGCGGCGCTCGCCGACCCGGAGGCGGTTGCGCGCGCCCTGTCGCTCGAGGGCGGCACCCGCCGCGTAAGCCTGACACGCACCACACCCGATGGCACGGTCATCTACTACTACGCGCTCTTTGGCCTGGTCGCGATGATGTCTGCCGAGTTTGCCGCCTTGAGCGTCGTCGATCTGCAGCCCAATCTGTCGGGCCTTGGCGCGCGTCGCTGCGTGGGCGGTCTTTCCAAGACGGCGTCGCTGGCCGGCATCTTTGTCGGCTCGTGGCTGGTTTCCTTTGCCTCGATGGCGGTCGCGATTAGCTACGTGCGCCTAGTCGTTGGCGTTGACTTTGGCGGGCGCGAGGGGCTGTGCCTGCTGGGCGGTGCTGCATCCGCGCTTGCCGCCACGGGCTTGGGACTCTTTGTGGGCACGCTTCCCGTTAAGGGTGGCAAGGCATCCAAGTCGGGCATCCTCACGGGCTTTGCCACCACGTGCGCCCTGTTCGCCGGCCTCTACGGCGAGCCGGCGATGGCACTTGCCGACGACGTTGCCCGTGCCTGCCCGGCCGAGTGCTGGCTCAACCCCGTCAAGCTCATCTGCGACATGTTCAACCGCCTGTATTTCTTTGAGGACCTGGGCCCCTTTGCCGTTCGCGCCGGCGCGCTGGTCCTTATGGCGCTGGTGTTTGTCGCCGCCGCTACGCTGATCTTTGGAAGGAGCCGCTATGAGCACCTTTAAGACCGCGCTTCGCATGGCGCTGGCGCACCCGTTCTACCTGCTCATCTACACGGTGTTCATCTCGCTCATGGGCGTGTTCATCGCGGCCTCGGTGAGCTGGAACTCGTCGCAGCTTACCGAGTACAAGCCCTACGATGCCAACGTGATCGTGGTCGACCGCGACAATAGCGACCTTTCGCGGGCGCTTACCAAGCATCTGGGTTCTCGTTTTGAGCTGGTCACGGGCGTCGGCGACGACACCTACGACCTTGCGGACGCGCTATCCAAGAGCAACAGCGCCAAGGGCAGCGCCGACTGCGTGTTCTTTATCCCGGAGGGGTTTGAGGGCGACCTTGTTGCAGCCGCCCGCGCGGGGGAGTCTCTGCCCAAGCTCGATGTGACCTACGGCGCCGGCACCATGGCGGCGGCGCTTTCGTCTGCCGAGGCCTCGCGCTGGATCTCGCTCGCGGGTGCTGCGGCCGCGCTTGAGCCCGCTGCCCCCAACGGCGATGTTGCCAAGGCGGCCGAGCATGCCGCCGCGAAGCGCGCCAAGGTCGAGGTCGAGCAGGTCAAGGTTGACTCGACAGCCGCCGCCACGCTCGAGTCGTATTTCAACTTTGGTGCGTACGCGATCATCTCGTCTGTCATCGTGTCGGTGGGGCTGGTGTTCTCGGGCATGAACGAGCCCGAGCGCGTGCGCCGCATGGATGCCAGCCCGGTCTCCGAGCGTCAGCGTTCGCTTGCCGTGTTTGCGGCCGCCGCCGTGCTCACCGTCTGCATTTGGCTCGTGTCGAGCATGATGGGCGTCGTGGGCTTTGCCGGCGCGGTTGCCGAGGTCGGCGCGGGTCGTGTGTGTCTGGCGCTGGCGGTGACGTTTGCCCTGGCGTGCACGCCGCTGGCCGTTGGCTTTACGCTGTCGAGCTTGGGCGCGCGCGAGGAGCTGCTCAACGGTGTGGGCAACTTACTCGGCATGCTCATGACGTTTTTGGGCGGCGCCTGGATGCCGCTGTCGCTCATGGGCTCGGCCGTGCAGACCGCGGCGCATTTTGTGCCGACGTATTGGGTGAACGACGCGATCGGCAAGGCGCTCGCCGCGGACCTGACGTCCACCGTGCTGGGCGACATCGCCTGCGACCTGGGCGTCACGGTGCTCTTTGCCGCGGCCATCGCCGCCGTAGGCCTAGCCCTCGCACGCACCAAATCCCACGCCTAGCCACCTAGTCATTGGGTACTCATTGGGGACAGACTTAAACGACTAGTCATTGGGGACAGTCTTTGCCGAACCGCCGGCTTGCTAAGGACTGTCCCCAGCTGCCGGCAGAAAGGGAACGTCCCTAACTGCCGGGTGGCGAAAGAGTGTCCCCAACAGCTAGTCATTTAAGAACGTCCCCAATGACTAGTCTTGAAACAAATCCCCACTCTCGCCCCAAAATAGTTCGCCAAGGTTTACTATTACGTTCATAAAGTAGTACGAGGCTAACAACGGGGGATACCATGGCAACGCAGGAAGCCTATGTCCAGGTCAAGGGGCTCAAGAAGCACTACGGCGACGGTGATGCGCGCCTGACGGTACTCGATGGCATCGACACGTCCATCAACCGCGGGGAGATCTGCGTCATGCTGGGGCCCTCGGGCTCGGGTAAGTCGACCTTTCTCAACCTGATCGGCGGCCTGGAGGATGCCGACGCCGGCTCCATCATGGTGGACGGCTGCGACCTCACGGTGCTCAAGCCCGCCGACCTGGGTGAGTACCGCCGCCGCGAGCTGGGCTTTGTCTTTCAGTTCTACAACCTGGTGCCCGACCTCACCATCAAGGAAAACATTGAGGTCACGGCGCACCTGTCCAAAAACCCGCTCAATGTCGACGACCTGCTGCGTTCGCTGGGCCTCTACGAGCACCGCAACAAGTTCCCGCGTCAGGTTTCGGGCGGCCAACAGCAGCGCTGCGCCATCGGCCGTGCGCTCGTCAAGAACCCGGGTCTGTTGCTGTGCGACGAGCCCACGGGCGCGCTCGACTACAAGACGTCCAAGGAAATCCTGCAGCTCATGGAGGATGTCAATCACGAGTACGGCTGCACCATCATCATCGTCACGCACAACGCCGCCATCGCCCGCATGGCCAATCGCGTGCTGCGCCTGCGCGACGGGCGCATCGTCGAGGATGAGCTCAACGAGTCGCCCGTCGCAGCCGCCGAGCTCGATTGGTAGGCGGCGCCATGACACCTCTCGCAAAACGTCTCCCGCGCGAGCTGCGCCGCAATATCGGCAAGTACCTGGGCATCTTTCTTCTTATGTGCGGAAGCATCGCTCTCACCTCGGGCTTTTTGCTCGCAGCGCATTCTATCGGTTGCCTTATCGACGACATGCGCGATGCGTACACGATTGAGGACGGCCGCGTGACCACCTCCTTCGAGGCTACCGACGATCAACTCAAGGCCGCCGAGGATGCAGCCGGCGACGTCGGCGGCGTCACGCTCTACAAGAATTTCTCCATCGACGCCATCATCAAAAAGACCGCTGGCGACGACGGCACCAAGCGCACGCTGCGCACCTATGCGCACCGCACCAAGGTCGATATCGCGTCCTACTGTGAGGGCAAGGAGCCCAAAACGGACGATGAAGTGGCGATCGACCGTGTCTTCGCCACCAATAACAACCTGTCCGTGGGCGATAAGGTCGAGCTTGAGGGCCGCACCTACACCATCTGCGGCATCATGACCCAGCCCGATAGCCAGGCGCTGTTCCTCAACAATTCGGACTTTACGGTGAACACCATCACTTATGGCGTGGCCGAGGTCACCGATGCCGGCTTTGCCGCGCTCGAGGATGCCGGCGGCGCGCCCGCCTACACCTACTCCTTTACCTTTGCCGATCGCGACCTCCCCACCGCGGATCGCATCGATGCGGAGCAGGATATGGTCGAGGCGCTGACCGACGCCGATGCGCGCGTGGACGATCTGATCGATGCCGGTTCCAACCAGGGCATTGGCTATGCGCGCGACGACGTAGACGGCGATTCCATGATGTTGATGACGCTGCTCGACATCATCATCGTGATTATGGCGTTCGTCTTTGTGGTCCTTACCGACGCCACCATCGAGGAGGAGAGCGCCATCATCGGCACGCTGCTCGCCAGCGGCTATCGTCGACGCGAGATCGTGCTGCACTACCTTGCGCTTCCCGCTATCGTGGGCGTGGTCGCGGCGCTACTGGGCACCGCTCTCGGCATTGCGTTCTTTACCGAGCCAATGCGCAGCCTCTATTACGGTTCGTACAGCCTGCCGCCCTTCCAGGTGTACTGGAGCTGGGAGATCTTTGTGAAGTGCGCCGTGGTTCCCGCCGCCGCGCTCATCCTCATCACGCTGGTGGGCCTGCTTCGCAAAATGGGCAAGACGCCGTTGCAGTTCCTTCGTCACGAGGCGAGCGGCAAGTCGGGTACCAAGCGCGGCTTGCAGCTGCCGGAGCGCATGGGTTTTGTTTCCCGCTTCCGCTTGCGCATCTTCCTGCGCAACCTGGGCAACTTTGCCACGCTCTTCGTGGGCATTGCATTTGCGTCGCTGCTGCTGCTCTTTGGCCTGGCGATTCTGCCCACGATGACGCACTACGCCGACAACCTCGAGACAAGCCTGGTCGCCGAGCACCAGTACACGCTCAAGGCGCCGCTGGAGCTCGAGGGCACTGCCGAGGAGCGCGAGCAGTGGTCGGCACTCGAGCGTTTGCAGTCGGTTGACGGCGCACTGCTTTCTGCCGCTCAGGATGCCGATGACGAGCTTGACGACGCGGCCGATGCGGCGCAGGCGGCAGCCGATGCCGCGACCGCATCTCCGTCTGCCGAGAGCCTGACCGCAGCGCAGGATGCGCTTGCCAAGGTCCAGGACAAGAAGGATGCGCTTTATGCGCGCCTCGATGACCTTGCCGATGCCCTCGGCTGCAACCGCGACGAGGCTATCGACCTGATTGACAAGGCCTCTAAGATCGACACCGACAACGACGACATTCACCCGGTCAACACGATTGACAACGGCGCGGGCGCAATCGCGCAGGCCGAGAAATACGCCGTCTACCAGCTGCAATACGACCGCGGCGATGGAAATGGCGAGGAGACGATTTCCGTCTACGGCATTTCATCCGACTCGCGCTATTGGAAAGACCTCAACGTCGGCGACGGACGCGTCGTCTTTGGCGGCGGTCTGCTCGATAAGTTTGGCTGGAGCGAGGGCCAGAAGGTCACGCTCAGCGACAAGTACGAGGGCAAGAATTATTCCTTTGAGTACGTGGGCAAGGACTGCGTTTGGGGCTCTAAGTCGGATATGAATGTCTATATGAGCATCGACGACTTTAACGAGCTGTTCGGCAACGACGCCGCCTACTTTAATGGCTACGTGAGCAACGAGAAGCTCGACCTCGACGCGCGTTACTTTGCCGGCGACACCACGCCCGACGACATGCGTGCCGTGGGCGACCAGTTCATCGGCATGATGAGCAAAATGATCGGCATGATGGTCGGGCTCGCGGTGTTCATCTTTCTGCTGTTTATGTACCTGCTGACCAAGGCTGTGATCGACCACAGCGCCCGTTCGATTAGCTACATGAAGGTCTTTGGCTATCGCGATGGCGAGATCTCGCATCTGTACATCCGCTCGATCACGCTGTGCGTGGCGGCGTCGCTCGTGCTGAGCCTGCCCGTGATCATCGGCTCGCTCACGGCCATCTTCCGCTCGATGCTGCTCGTCTACAACGGCAATATCGAGATCTACGTGCCCGCTTGGTCCATGGCGGCGTGCGCAGGAATCGGCTTTGCGACCTACCTGGTCGTGGCGCTGCTGCACACGCGCTCCATCAAGCGCGTCAGTCTGGCCGAAGCCCTCAAAGTCCAAGAGTAGTCATTGGGGACGTTCTTAAATGACTAGTCATTGGGGACAGTCTTTACCGATTCGCCGGCTCGCCGGCCGGGCCGGCGAGGACTGTCCCTAACTGCCGGCGGGAAAGGAACGTCCTTAGCTGCCAGGTGGCGAGGCACTCATTTAAGTCTGTCCCCAATGAGTGGTTTCAGTCATTTAAGTCTGTCCCCAATGACTAGGTGCCGTACTTGACTTTAACTCTGCTTTAACTGGTACCATCCTCTTATGTCTGTAACGCCATATAGACCGAGGGGATAGATCTATGACCGCAACTGCACCCGCAGCACCCGCTAAGGTGTACTTTACGAACCTGCGCACGCATGCTCGTGAGAGCCAGCTCGACAAACTCAAGCGCCTCATCCGCCGCGCCGGAATTGAGCAGATCGACTTTGAGAACAAGTTCGTCGCCATCAAGATTCACTTTGGCGAGTTGGGCAACCTGAGTTTTTTGCGCCCCAACTACGCCCGCGCCGTCGCGGATGTCGTGAAGGAGCTGGGCGGCAAGCCCTTCCTCACCGACTGCAACACGCTCTATGTCGGTAGCCGCAAAAACGCGCTCGAGCACATCGATACCGCCTACCAGAACGGCTTTACCCCGTATGCCACGGGCTGCCAGATCATCATCGCCGACGGCCTTAAGGGCACCGACGAGGCGCTCGTCCCGGTCGAGGGCGGCGAGTACGTACACGAGGCCAAGATCGGTCAGGCGCTCATGGACGCCGATATCGTGATCAGCCTCACCCACTTTAAGGGCCATGAGCAGGCCGGCTTTGGCGGTGCCATGAAGAACCTGGGCATGGGAGGCGGCAGCCGTGCCGGCAAGATGGAGCAGCATGCCGCCGGCAAGCCGAACGTCACGACCGAGCACTGCGTTGGCTGCCGTGCCTGCGAAAAGATCTGCGCACACAACGCTATCTCGTTCGACGACACCCGCGAGCGCGAGCTTGCCAACGGCAACACCCGCACAGTGCACGTGGCCGCCATCAACCACGATCGCTGCGTGGGCTGCGGCCGCTGCATCGGCGTGTGCAACCAGGACGCCATCAAGCCCGGCTATGAAGCCGCGGCCGACGTGCTCAACTGCAAGATCGCCGAGTACACCAAGGCCGTCGTCGACGGCCGCCCGAGCTTCCATATCTCGCTTGCTATGGACATCAGCCCCAACTGCGATTGCCATCCCGAAAACGATACGCCTATCGTCAACGACATCGGCATGTTCGCGAGCTTCGACCCGGTCGCCATCGACCAGGCCTGCGCCGATGCCGTCATGGCATCCGAGCCGCTGCCCAACACCGAGCTCACCGATAGCGCGGCCAAGATGGAGCATAGCCACGAGCACCTGGAGGGCGAGCAGGCGCGTGACCCCTTCTGCATCACGCATCCCGACACCGACTGGCGCGCGTGTATCGCGCACGCCGAAAAAATCGGCTTGGGCACGAGCGAGTACGAGCTCATCGAGGTCAAGTAACACCTGTCTATTGGACATATCAAGCGCTTTTGTAGCGCAACGTTAGCAAAAGCCGCCCGTGAGCACAGCGCCCACGGGCGGCTTTTCGGAAGTGCGGTGAAAAATCGAATACCGCCGACCACAAACCGATTTTTGGCAACAAAACCCCTGATAAATTGTTGGTAAAACTGTGGTCTGGTCGAGCTTCCCGAGATTTCCCCCGCACTTCCGAAAATAGGGGGTCAGATAAAGCCCCAGACGTTGCTTTTTGCCTAAAAATACTCGTCGAGGAAGTTGTTGACTGTGTTCCAGTAGAGCTCGGGGTCAACTTGCGCACTCTTGGCGTGGGTGGCGCCATGGATGGTGAGCTTTTGCTTGACTTTGCTGGCGCACGCGTCGTAGTTTGGGTCGAGCATGCTGTACGGCACAAAGGTGTCCTGGTCGCCGTGGATAAACAGCATGGGAACCGTCGCGTGTTTGAGTTGCTCCACACTGCTCGCCTTATGAAAGTCGTAGCCCGCGCGCACGTTGCACACCAAATTTGCTACATCGAGCAAGGGAAAACTGGGCAGGCCGAACACGTCCTTGAGCTGCAGAGAAAACTCGTCCCAAGCACTCGTATAACCGCAGTCCTCGATAATGCATTTTACGTTTGCGGGCAGAGATTCCCCCGCGACGTTCATGGCGGTCGCCGCGCCCATCGACTCGCCAAAGACCAGGATGCGCGCCTCGGGGTCAGCCTGAACGATCCGCCCGATCCATGCAACGACATCGAGCCGCTCAGGCCAGCCCATGCCGATATAGTCGCCGCCGGAGCGCTCGTGGGCGCGGGCGGCAGGCGCGAGCACGTTCATGCCGCGGTCGTGGAAGCGCTTGGCGTATCGGGCCATGCCGATGGGCTCGTTGGTATATCCATGCAGGCAGACGGCGTAGTCGTGCGTGCTCTCCGACGCAGCAAAATACCAAGCGGCAAGCTCGGTTCCGTCATCTGCGGCGAGGCTGCTGCTCTCGCGATTCTCTTTAAACCACGCCCGCGCCTCGGTGTCCTCGGCATCCGGCTGCTCACCTTCTTTGTCGTTCTTGCTATCCTGCATCATCTTCATGGTGTACGGCGCTTGGGGGTTCAGGGCAAAGTCAAACAAAAAGTTGCCGGCAAACCCCAGCAGCGCGACAACGACTACCAACGTAACAATGCCGGCTATCTTGAGCTTTCGATGGGGGTGTGCGCTTTGAGGCATTTACTGTTCTCCTTAAAGATGTTAATACATCAACATTTAAAACAAGCGCATTATGGATGTTCGCCGTTGATGCGTCAACAGGCAAGGAATGGGTAAACAAAGGGTCACATATGGTGCAAATTTCGCACGCACCCAGACGCTTTGATATAGTGTTGAGAACTCTTTACGTTGGAGGATGTAACCGGCATGTCCGATTCGAGCGACAGTTCTAAGCCGCGACCCAAGACCGCGGCCGTTCCGCACTACACGGTGGGCGAGGAGATCATGAACTCCGTCACCCATGGTGTCGGCTGCCTGCTGGGTATCGCGGGCCTGGTGCTCCTGATTGTATTCGCCGCCCTGCGCGGCGGAGGCCCAGCCCACATGGCCGCGGCAATTGTCTATGGCGTCAGTATCATCCTCGAATACCTTGCCTCCACGCTCTACCACGCGATTCAGCCCGCGGGCGCCAAGCGCGTGTTTCGCATCATCGACCACAGCTGCATCTACCTGCTCATAGCCGGCAGCTATACGCCGTTTTGCCTCATCACGCTCGCAAACGACGGCGGCCCTATGCTGTTCTTTGCCGTGTGGGCCATCGCCATCATCGGCATCGCGCTCGAGTGCTTTTTGCGCGAGCGTCAGCCGCACTGGGTAAGCGGCTTGGTCTACCTGCTGATGGGCTGGCTCGTCGTCTTTAAGCTGCCCGAGCTCGTGGCGCTGCTGAACCCCGTCGCGCTTGCCCTGCTCGCCGTCGGCGGCGTGTGCTATACCGTGGGCGTGCCGTTCTATATCGCCAAAAACGTGCGCTATCTGCACAGTGTTTTCCACTTGTGGGTGCTCGCCGGCAGCATTTTCCAGTTCATGGCGGTGATCCTCTTCGTAATCTAGCGACCACGCCCACGGCCCCGCTCGCACGGGCGACCGGCGCAATTGCCGTATCCGCCATCAACGTTTTACCTTAACGTCCCGAATCTTGGAGGTTCGAGAAACTCCCGATGGACATAACCATCTCCCTTATTACCACGCTCGTCCTGACGCTTATCAACGGCTACTTCTCCATGTCCGAGATGGCTCTCACCACGGCCAAGCGCGCCGTGTTGGAGCACGATGCCGAGGAGGGCGATAAGCGCGCCGAGCGCGCCGTCCAGCTCGCCGCCGACTCCGATCAGCTATTAGCCACCATCCAGGTTGCCATCACGCTCGTGGGCTTCGCCTCATCCGCCGTTGCCTCGACGAGCCTGTCCGACCCGCTTGCCACATGGCTCATGAGCTTTGGCATCGCGCCGCTTTCCGCCATCGCGCGCGGCCTGGCGCCGGTCATCATCACCGTCGCCGTCGCCTTTGTGTCCATCGTGATCGGCGAGCTCGTGCCCAAACGCATCGGCCTCGCTAACGCCGAGGGCGTATCCAAGCAGGTCGTGGGGCCGCTTTCCGTGTTCCAAAAGATCGCCCGCCCGCTCGTGTGGCTGACCGGTGCCTGCTCCGATGGCCTGGCCCGCATCCTGCGCATCAAGAGCGCCGATGATCGCCAGAACGTCTCGGAGGAAGAGATTAAGTACATGGTCTCGGAGCAGGACGACCTGCTCGACGAGGAAAAGCGCATGATCCACGAGATCTTCGATCTGGGCGACACCGTGGCTCGCGAGGTCATGGTGCCGCGCGTGGACACCACCATGTGCGAGGATGACGAGACAGTCGCCGACGTGCTGTCCACCATGCGCCAGACCGGCTTCAGCCGCATCCCGGTGTATCACGAGGATCCCGACAACGTCGCGGGCATCGCGCACATCAAGGACCTGATTCAGCCCGCGCTCGACGGCAAGGGCGACCAGCCCATCGCCAGCTATTTGCGCGACGCTACCTTTGTGCCCGACACCAAGGACATCCTGCCGCTGCTGTCCGAGATGCAGACCTCGCACGACCAGATCGTGGTCGTCGTGGACGAGTACGGCGGTACGGCCGGCATCATTACCATCGAGGATATCGTCGAGGAGATCGTCGGCGAGATCGAGGACGAGTTCGACCCCGACAACAAGTACCTCACGCGGCTTTCGCGCCGCGAGTGGCTCGTCGATGGGCGTTTTTCGTGCGATGACGCGATTGAGCTTGGTTGGCCGCTCGAGGAAAGCGATGATTATGAAACCATCGCCGGCTGGATTTTGGAGCTTTGCGACTCGGTGCCCGACATCGGAGAGGTGTTTGAGGTCGCGGGGTACAAGTTTAAAGTGCAGTCGATGCGTGGCCAGCGCATCTCGCTCATTCGCGTGATTGCTCCGGCCGAAACCGATAAGAAGGATTCCGAGTCTTCGGTAGACGAGCCGACGACGCCGGGTGCGGGTTCCGCGAATCCGCACGACGGCGACGAGTAGGACAAGGAAGAGTAGGGGAGAGTTATGGCAGGCCTGTTCAACATCCTTAAGGTCACCGTCAGCGAGGACAAGATCTGCGCGCATGTGCTGGTGAACCCCGGCATGCCGCTCATGACCTCGGAGGACATCGAGGCCACGGCGCGCGTGTACTACCTGGTGCCGGCGATTGCCAAGCACCTGTGCCTGGGCGATTCCGGCCGCGAGTTCCAGGACTGCATGGGCCAGACCGAGCTCTGCCACCTGCTGGAGCACGTAACGGTCGAGCTCATGAACGAGACCGGGCTTGCCGGTAGCATTTCGTGCGGCCGCACTCGCGTGAGTGAGCACGACGAGCGCGTCTTTGAGGTCGAGCTTTCGTGTCCCGACGACGCGCTGGCCATCGGCGCGCTGTCTTCGGCGATCTTTATGATGGATTGGGCCTATCTGCATGCCGACCAGCCCGCTCCCGATGTGGACGGTACGGTCGCGGGTTTGCGCAACCTGGTGCTGGGCATGCGTGCCGAGGCCGAGGGCAAGGACCCGCACGAGGCCGTCGCCGCCGCGAACGCCGAGGGCGAGGCCGGGGACGCGACCGAGGGCGAGGCGCCTGCCGAGGCTGCCGTCGAGCCCGTCGACGAGGCACCTGCCGAGGCTGCCTCCGAGCCCAAGCCCGCGGAGCCCCAGGGCGTCCCGAGCTTTGACGACGAGCCACAGGAGGTAATCGATACCGAGGGCGCGACCGCCGAAAGCCACGAGGCCCCCGCTGCCGTCTACGGTGGCGCGGCGACGGTTCCGGTTGCTCCCGCGCACGAGGGCAACCTACCGCTCGTTGACGGCGCCGGCGAGGACCCGGCCGCCACGGTGGCCATGCCTGCCATGCCGCAGGAGTAGGCTCACCCGCTTATCACCATCATGTACCTGCGCCTTTACCGTACGCAGATGAGCAAGACGGCAAGCGCTGTGCTGCGGGTATAATGGACAGCATTCAAACGGTGGGCGCCGAGGTGCCCGCAGGAGAGGAATGAACATGGGTAAGACTTTCAACTTTATCTCGGGTGCGCTCTTCGGTGCTGCCGCCGGCGCCATCATCGGCGTCGCCTTGGCTCCGCGCTCGGGCGCCGAGACTCGCGCCATGGCTGCCGATATCGCCAACGACGCCTGGGATAACATGCGCGACACCTACGAGCACGGTGCCGAGGAGGCCCGCGCCGCGGTCAACGATTTTGGCCCGATGGTCGACGCCAAGACCGATGACCTGCGCGCCAAGGTCGACCTTGCCCGCGAGCGCATGGACCAGCTGCGCGAGCAGCTCAACGACGCCATCTCGGGCGGTAACGTGACGCCCGCCGCCGATGTCGTGGTCGAGAACGCCGTCGAGGCCGACGCTGAGGCCGCGGAGCCTTCGACCGAGGCATAATGCGCGCCGGGGATTTTGTCGGCGCCAAGATCTATCGCAAGCCTACCGAGGATAAGCGCACCAAAAAGGACGGCACGCCGCGCAGCCCTAAAAAGCTCGGCAAGATTCACTTTCCGGTCTTTACCCCGGGCGGTACGCGTGTGGTGGGCTTTATGGTTCGCCAGTCCGATATCGCGGGCATGATCGAGCGCCCCGACCGATTTGTGGCGCTCGATGCCATTGGCGTCTACGAGGGCGCCATCGCGGTTGACGACGTCAAGGGCACCTACGATACCGCTGCGGCCAAGCGTCTCGACATCAACCTGGACGATTGCATTATCTGGGTTGGCATGGACGTGCGCACGGAGTCGGGCGATGTCGTCGGCTATTGCTCGGATGTGGAGTTCAAGCCGCGTTCGGGCATCGTGCAGACGTTCTACGTGACCACCGGCACCGCTTCGAGCGTGCTGGTGGGCGACACGCAGATGCCGCCGACGATGCTGCGCGGCTATGCGGACGGCGCGATGATCGTTTCGGACGAGGTCAAGTCGCTCGGGTATTCGGGCGGCGCCGCCGCAAAGGCTGCCGAGGCAAGCGTTGTGGTGGGCGATAAGGTCAAGAAGGGCGCCAAGGTGCTCGATGACAAGGGTTCGGTCGCCGTGGACAAGGGCAGTCGCGCGCTGGGCAAGCAGCTCGGCAAGACGCGCGGTATGTTCAAGGCCTTTAAGGACGAATACCAAAAGGCGAGCGGGGGCTCGTCGAAAGCTAGTAAATAGCGACGTTCCAAATGATGGGAGGCAAGCCGGAGACCTGTTGCTCCGGCTTGCTGCGTTTATGGGGGAGGGCACATGCGCCAAAACGGATCTAACTTAAACGGGCGTTCGGGTACGCGTCCGACGGCGCGCCGCGACCTGGGGCAGCTGCCCAGCGGTCAGCGCAAGCGTCACCGTAAGCCCGGCGCGATGTATCTCAACCATAGCCGCGGCTTTAGCGACCGCAGCGCTCGCATCGGCAACGGCCGCACGCCCCGTCGTCCGTCTCGCCTGCCCTATGCGCTCATCGCCGTGGGCTGCGCGCTCGTGCTATTTGTCGCCGCCGTTGTGGGCTACGTCAACCGCAGCGTGGATGTCGTCCTCAACGGCCAGGAGACTGCAGTGCGCGTCGGCTCTACGCTGCAAAATCTCATCGACGACCAGGAGCTGACCGATACCTACGACGCCGGGGATCTGCTGGCCGTTGACGACAGCGTGCTCAAGCGCCATGGAGGCGAAAAGCTGTCGGTGAAGGTCGACGGCAAGCGCGTGAAGCAGGGCAAATGGGATAGCCGCGAACTCGAGGGTGGCGAGAAGGTGACGGTCAAGGATGGCCGTAACACCTACGAGAAACACGAGGTTCAGGCTACGGTTATCGAGCCCAAGCTCAAGGTCGAGGGCACGGGCGCTATCGAGTATGTGCAGACGTGGGGTGTCCAGGGCCGCTCCGAGGTGTGGGTTGGTGAGCAGTCGGGCAAGACGCAGGATCGCGGCGAGGTTGTGCCCGCCACCGATTGCGTTGTTGCGTGCGCCAGCGTGGCGCCCAAGGGCAACAAAAAGTACGTGGCGCTGACGTTTGACGAGGGTCCGAGCGGCGCCACCAAACAGATCTTGCAGGTGCTCAAGGAAAAGGGCGTCACCGCGACGTTCTTCCTTTCGGGCGATGCGGTCGAGGCCTCGCCTGCCACGGCCAAGGCGATTGTCGATGCCGGGTGCGAGATCGGATCCAACAGCTACAGCGACGATTCGCTCAAGGGTCAGGACCGTGAGGCGGTACGCGAACAGATCACGAAAGGCACCGATGCGATTAAGTCGGCGACCGGCGTGAAGACGATGCTACTGCGTGCTCCCTACGCTGCCTTTGACGAGCAAAACTGGATTGATGCGATGGACCTGGTCTCCGCCGTGGTCTCGTGGAATATCGACTCGGGCGACTGGCTACTCAACGGTGCCGACGAGCAGGTCTCGACGGTGCTCGATTCGGTGACGCCGGGCAATATCGTGCTGCTCACCGATAGAGACGAATGCGCCGAGCAGACGCTCGAGGCGCTGCCGCAGATTATCGACGGCCTCATCGCCGACGGCTACAAGATCGTGACGCTCAGCGACCTGGTCAAGACGGACACGTCGCTGAGCAAAAAGCTCACCTCGCTGACGAAGGCCACCATGCCCAAGGACGCTGTGCTCCCCCAACTTGCCGAGGACAATGACACCACAGAGTAGTTATTGGGTAGTCATTTAAGAACGTCCCCAATGGCTATGTCACGGATACGTCAGCGTTTGGTATGCCTGCAATGTGCAGCGCATAAATTCGATGCCGCAGGGCGATGCTGATGCTATAGTTACTGCGGTTAATGAGGGTCAAGAGAAAGGTTACAGGTGAAATCCAAACCTCGACCATACAGTCGATGACCCCATGCAGGTGCTTTTTGCGCATGCACGGGGTGTAAGCGTCGAGCGGCGTGCCGCCCGCGCATGCGTATACATATCCAGAAGCCCCCGGACGTCGCACATGCGGCCGCGTTCGGAGGAATAATGATGGGGAGCACCATTGAATTATCTGAGTGAGATGCTCAAATTGCCGGTCTTGGACGTCGATGGCGAAAGGCTCGGCGTGGTCAACGATTTTGGCATTGCCACCGGCGAAGTTTTTCCGCACGTGACGTCGCTCGCGTTCCGCGGACCCGGCAAGACGCCGTTTATGATCAGCTGGCGCAAATGGGTCGACCGTATCGACGAGACGGGTGTACACCTTAAGACGTCGGCCACCGAAATCCGTTTTTCGTACCTGCAGCCGACCGAACTCTTGCTTGCCCGCGACGTGCTCAACAAGCAGATTGTCGACACGCAGGGCATGAAGGTCGTGCGCGTAAACGACATCAAGTTTTCCATGTCGGGCGAAAACCAGCTGCGCCTGCTGGGCGCCGAGGTCGGTGCTCGCGGTCTGCTACGCGCCATCAGCCCCGCGCTCGAGCATATCGTCGAAGGCTTTATGAAGCACCTGGGCAAGCCACTCAGTGAGGACATCATCGCTTGGTCCTACATGGACCTGCTCGACCGCTCGACCAAGAACATTCAACTCTCGGTGTCGCACAAGACGCTCGGCGAGCTGCACCCTGCCGACATCGCCGACATTATCGAGCAGCTCGACCCGCGCCTGCGTGCGCAGGTGTTTGCACAGCTCGATACTGCCCAGGCCGCCGAGGCCATCTCGGAGTTCGATGACGACGAGCTTATGACCGAGATGCTCGAGGGTCTGTCCGACACGGACGCATCGTCGATGCTGGCCATGATGGACCCGGACGACGCCGCCGACCTGATCGACGAGCTCGATTACGAGAAGGCCGAGAAGCTCCTGCGCCTGATGGGCGTCAAGGAGGAGAAGGCGATTCGTAACCTGCTGGGCTATGAGGACAACACCGCCGGCCGCATCATGACCTCGGAGTTTGTCTCGCTGCCCGCCACGGCGACGGTCGGCGATGCCATCGAGGCGATTCGCAAACTCGATGAGGACTTCGAGAGCGTCTACTACGTCTATACCGAGGATCCGAGCGGCATGCTGACCGGCGTGCTTTCGCTGCGCACGCTGATCGTAGCCGACCGCGACGCCACGCTGGGTCAGCTGGCCTATCGCGACCTGGTCTATGTGTCGCCCGACGAGGACCAGGAAGACGTGACGGACGAGATGACCAAGTACGACCTGGTTGCCATCCCTGTCTGCGACGAGAACCGTCATATCCTGGGTATCGTGACCTTCGACGACGCCATGGACGTTATCGCCGAGGAGCATCAGGAGGACCTGCAGATCGCCGGTGTCGGCTCGGGCGATAGCGCGTCGGACGACTCGACGAACGTGCTCAGCTGGTTCGTGCATCGTCAGTACTGGGTCGTCGTGTGGGGCATCGCCTCGTGCATTATGGCGACGGTGCTGGGGACGGCGCTGGGCTCCGCGCATCTGGTGGTGTTCCCCATGTGCGCCATGCCGCTCGTGCTGCTGGCGGCCTCGCGCATGGTGTCGTTCGTCAAGAACTACTTCCTCGAGTACGACGGTCACGACGACGAGCCCAAACCGTACCTGGGATTCTTCTTCCAGAGCACGGGTATGGGCCTGATCCTTTCGCTTGTTACTTACCTGTGCGCGCAGCTGGTGCGCACTGCCGCGTTCCCCGATGCGCCCATGTTTGAGGAGCAACTCTTTACCGGGTGCTTTAATATCGCTGGCATCATTTGCCTGGTTGGCAACATGAGCGCCGTGATTTACCTGATGGTGCTGTTCTGGCGTGACGAGCATGACCTCAACACGTCGGGCACCGCCATGAACGTTATTGCCGTCATGATCTCGTGCGTAGCGTACTGCGCCGCTGCGGTGCTGCTCACCATGTCGGTCATGGGTTAGGTGGTCGCGTGCAAAATACCAAGCAAAAGTCGGGCACCAAGCAAAAGTTGACCATCGCGGCCATCTTTGGCGCTATGGGTCCCGGTCTGCTGGCGGCGCTTTCGGGCAATGACGCCGGCGGCATTGCAACGTATTCCAGCGCGGGCGCCAGCTATGGCTACAAGATGCTCTGGATGCTTCCCGTCATGACTGTGCTGCTCATCGTGACGCAGGAGACCGCGGCACGCTGCGGCTGCGTCACGGGCAAGGGCCTGGCATCGCTCATTCGTGAGCGCTTTGGCGTGCGCAAGAGTGTACTTGCTATGGCGGCGCTGTTGATCGCCAACACGGCTGTTACCATTTCGGAGTTTGCGGGCATCGCCAGCGGCCTTGCTCTCTTTGGCGTGCCGGCGAGCATTTCGGTGCCGTTGGTGGCGCTGCTGGTGTGGATGCTTACCATGTCGGGTAGTTTCCAGCGCATCGAGAAGATTCTGCTGCTGGTGAGCTGCGTGTTCGTGACCTATATTGTCGCCGCGTTTATGGCTGGCCCCAACTGGGGTGAGGTCGCGGTCGACCTGGTCGTGCCTAACATTCAAAATGACCCCAGCTACGTGTCGCTCGTGGTCGCGACGATCGGTACCACCATCGCGCCGTGGATGATTTTCTTGGCGCAGAACAACGTGGTCGATAAGAACGCGGGCGAGGACGATATCGTGCTGCAGCGCATCGATACCGTGAGCGGCTCGCTTGCTGCCGATGTCATTGCCGGCTTTATTATCATCACGACCGGTACGGTGTTGTTCCCGGCGGGCATTCAGATTAGCGATGCTGCCGATGCTGCCCGCGCGCTGGAGCCTATTGCGGGTCAGTGGTCCACGGTACTGTTTGCCTCGGGCCTGGTCGCGGCGAGCTTCTTGGCTGCCTGCGTGCTGCCGGGCGTTACGTCGAGCGCTATCTGCGAGGCATTTGGCTGGGAGCGCGGTGCCGACCGCAGCTGGGACGAGGCCCCGGTCTATCGCGGCATCATTACGGCCATCATCGGTATCTCTGCCGTGCTGGTGCTTATGCCCGGCGTCGATCTGTTCCAGATTATGATGACCTCGCAGGTCATCAATGGCGTGCTACTGCCCGTGGTTCTGGTGTTCCAGGTGGTTATCGCCGCCGACCGTCACATTATGGGCGCCAACCGCAACGGCCGCGTGTGGAACGTGCTCACTTGGGCGACTATCGGCGTGATTACGGCGCTCACGGTCGTCATGTTTGTCCTGCAAGCGATGGGCTACAGCGCTTAACGCCCACTTTTGCTTCCGAACAGGCCGCAGCGATGGGCTGCGGCCTGTTTTTTGTCTGCTATAGGGTGTTAGTTATATAGCAATGGACAAAAATGCCAAATATGAGTACTGTTGCTAAGTGAATAGCATTTACATCCTAAAAGATAATGAACATAGCCTTTAGTATGTTCATTAAAATTGGCTCCAATACGCCTTAAACCAGTCAGGTTGGCTGCTTTAGGGGGTTGTAGGGGTCGCTCGGACGTCATTTTGGGTGGTTTTGCCTGCTACTAAAATGGTAACAGTACTCATATTTGCCCTTTTTTGCCCACAGACCTTTGAGGGTGCGGCGAAAAGGGCTTGTTTTGATTGTTTGGGGCAGGCACGGGGCGCGGAAACGATGTCTGGAGCGACGGAGCGGCCTGGAATTCATCCGTAGAGGTCTTCATTGGCTGCGCCAGGAGTGTCCCTAACTGCCGGAGGGGGTGTCTGCCGTGGCAGACACCCCCTCCGGATGTGGGAAGTTTGCGCTGCAGGTTACTTGTCGGTGCCCAGCTTGTGCGGCTTGAGAGCGAGCGCATTGACGAGTGCGTCGGTGGCAGACTTGACGGCTGCCGGCTGCGGATCGTTGACGTGATCCTCGGGATGCACGGGCAGGTCCTTCTTGACGGCATCGTGGATGAGCTTAAGGTACTCGGTCACACCCGTGTTCGAAAGGTGCGTGCCATCGCCATCGAACAGGTCGTTGCGGTTAGCACTGTATCCGTACCAATCGATAACGCGCACGTTCTTGTAGCGCGTAGCGGCGTTGGCAATGGCCTGGTTGGTAGAGCCAACCCACGGCTGCGGGCTGCGCGTGTTCACAAACACCACAATACGCTTATCTCCTGCATCGGCCATGATGGCGTCGATCTGGTCGTCGGTTACCAAGCCGTTGGTGCCCAGCGCAAAGACCACGATCTTGCCGGCAAGGTTCTGCTGGATATAGCCCTCAAATGTCGCACGGCCCGCATCGAACTGGCGGCCCTTTTCGGCATCGATATGGCTGTGCGGGAACACGCCGTCAAAGGTGTCTACGGCACGCAGCGACACGGAGTCGCCGATCATAAGCAGATCGTAGGAGCCATCGGGGAAGCCGTCGTTGTCCTTGTCGGTGTCGTCGGCCGCCTGCTGGTCGGTGGGCGCGGTGTTTTTGGCTTCCTTGTTCAGAACTTCGGCGCCCTCGCCGCTCAGTGCGGAGGTCTCCGGCACAAAGATCAGACCGCCCAGCGCAACGACCAACACGACGGCGCAGGCTGCGCAGGCAGGGACGTGCGCGCGTGCCCAGTTGGCGGGCGTGGCGGTGCCGTCGCGGAACTCGGATACGGTGCGCCCAAAGGCGCCCTTTCTAAACGGCGTCTCGATAAAGCGATATGAGCATTCGGCCACGGCGACCACCAACAGCACCTGCAAAATGTACTGCCACCACGGTGTATCGTTGATGTTGGCGACCGGGTTCATGAGCAACAGCAGCGGATAGTGCCACAGGTAGATGCTGTACGAGCGCTTGCCAACCCACACGAGCGGCTCGGCGGACAGCGCGCGGGCAACCATTCCCTGGGGCTGCACGCAGGCCGCGATGACCATGAGCGTGAGGATCGAGCACAGCAGCGTGCCTCCGCGATACTGGAAGGCGGTGTAGCCGTTGGTGAGCGCGACCATGGCGGCAAGGCCAACCAGACCCACGACGCCCAATACATCGATGGATGCGGGCGAGGACCAAAAACGCACGAGGGCGCTCGGCTGTGCCGGGGCGGTCTCGGCTGCTTCGTCGGCCTTCTCGCCAGGCTTGCCCTCGGCGTTCTTGCCGTGCTTGGCGGCGCCAGCTAGGCGATTGAGCCCCAAACGACGAGCGAGACGCACCGGCGCCAGGTCGCGATCGGGGATAAAGGCCATCCAGGCACCCAGCAGCAGCGAGAACACACGGGTGTCGGTGCCGTAGTACACGCGGCTGGGGTCGGCGGCAGGGTTATAGAGCACCATCATGGCGATGGCGGAGACAGCAGCTAGGCCCAGAACCACGCGGCGCGTGTTGGGCTTGCTCACATGCATGGATACCATGGCAAACAGCAGTGGCGGCCAAATCAGGTAGAACTGTTCCTCGATGGCAAGCGACCAAAAGTGCGTGAGTGGCGAGGGGTCGCCCAGAGCATTGAAGTACGAGACGTTTTGGGCAATCTGCCACCAGTTGTTAAAGAACAGCAGCGACGGCAGGATGTCGGGGCGCATCTTGGTGAGCATCACGTGGTTAAAGATGGTGCACAGCGCGCAGGTCACCACCACGACGGTCACCACGGCGGGGACCAGGCGACGGATGCGGCGGATCCAGAAGCTCTTGAGGTCGATGCGGCCGGTCTTAGCGACTTCGTTGAGCAGCAAGCGCGTGATCAGATAGCCCGAAAGCACAAAGAAGATCGTGACGCCGAGCAGGCCGCCCTGAGCCCACGTGAGGTTAAGGTGATAGAGCACCACCACGACGACGGCAAGCGTGCGCAGGCCGTCAAGGGCAGGGATGTAGCGGGACTTGGGGCGAGCAGGCGTCTGCTCCGCGGCGGGAGTGTTGGCGCGGCCCGCGTTGTTGGCAGAAGCGCGATGGGGGCTCGCGGTGCGTCGCGGCTCGTTGGCACGGCGTTCGCTCTTCACGCGTTCGTGCGGCGCCGGCTCGTTGCCCGTGCGGCGTCGACCGCGCGAGCCCGATTGCGAGAATTGTTCCATAAAACATCATCCAATGACGAGAATAATCAGCACGTATTCATTGTAGCTGCCCGCTCCTGTGAATGCTTGCTGCTGGCGCAACCTCAAGGGTGCGTTCACATCAAAGTGAACTAAAGTTATAGAGGTGCGAAGGCGCGCAATCGACGGTCGACGGTGGGTGCAAAGCCCGCAGATGAGGAGGTTTCCATGGCAGATCGCGGCATCGTTGCGGTGTTCGGCAGCATGAACATGGACCTTTCGGTGGCGTGCGAGCGCATACCGCGTGCGGGCGAGACCGTCGGCGGCAGCGGGTTTATCACCAACGCCGGAGGCAAGGGCGCCAATCAGGCCGTAGCTGCCGCGCGTATGGGCGCGTGCACGCACATGATCGGCGCGGTCGGTCGCGACGCGTTCGGCGCGTCGCTCGTGGCGGGGCTCCAAGACGCCGGCGTGGACTGTGACTTTGTAGTGCATCGCGATGACGTGGAGACGGGAACGGCGACCATCATTCGCTGCGAGGGCGACAACCGCATCATACTGTCACCGGGCGCCAACCATGTGCTTGCGGGCGCGGACGTTGCCTGCGCGCTGAGGCGTCTGGTGGCCCATAAGCTCGACGGCGACGCCAGCGAGATTGCCCCGGCTGCCGGAAGCGTCTTTATCACCCAGGGCGAATGTGACCTTGCGGCGACGGCCGAGGCGCTTGTTTGCGCTCGCGAGCTGGGGTTCTATACGGTCTTTAATCCAGCGCCTGCCTGCGAGCTGCCTGCGGAGGTCTGGCCTGCGGTCGACCTGGTCTGTCCCAACGAGACCGAGTGCCAGGTTCTGACGGGCATTCTGCCCACGGATGATGTGAGTTGCGTCGCCGCGCTCAATGCGCTGCTCGACAAGGGCGCCGGCGCCGCGGTCATCACGTTGGGCGGTGCCGGCTCGGTTACGCTCGGCGATGGCGGTGAGCTGCTGCGCATGCCGGCACTTTCGAGCACGGTAGTCGATACCACGGCCGCCGGCGATACGTTTATCGGCGCGTTGGCGGCGGCTCGCCTAGAGGGCCTGCC
>CALLSB010000096.1:0-9045 GCA_938014225.1 uncultured Collinsella sp.
ACTGCCATGGTCATGACCACGAGCACACCCATGAGCATGGCGAGTCCTGCGGCTGCCACGGCCATCACGAGCACGAGGGCCACGAAGGCTGCGGCTGCCACTAACGGCACGGCACCGCGAATTCGGGCCGCGACGCTGAACGCAACCCAACAATCAAAGCCAACAACAAAGGCCACCCGGTAGCTTCCGAGCGGCCTTTGCCATATCAAGCTGAAATTACAGCACTATTTCTTATTACGCATCTGCGCTTCCATCTGGCGCAGCAGCTCCATATCGGACTTGGGGCCGCCCGTTCCCAGGCCGCCCATGCCGCCCAGCCCCATGGCATCCAGACCGGGAATATTGGGCATGCGCATCTTTTTGCCCTTCTTACCCTTCTTGCCCTTCTTGCCGCCGGCCTGCGCCTGATTGGCCATCGTGCGCATGCGGCCCATCATCTTGTTCATCTCGCCCCACTGCTTCATAAGGCTATTGACCTCGGTGGGGGTCACGCCGGCGCCCTTGGCAATGCGGGCACGGCGCTGACCGTTGATGATGGAGGGGCGAAGGCGCTCCTCCTTGGTCATCGACATGATGATGGCCTCGTTCTTGTCGAAGATGTCCTCGTCCAGGTTGCCGCCCATCTGGTTGAGCGCACGCTGGCCGCCGGGGAGCATGCCCAAGATGCCCTTCATGCCGCCCATCTTCTTGACGGCCTTCATCTGGTCGAGCATGTCGTTCATGGTGAAGCCCTCGCGCAGCATTCGCTCGGCAGCCTCGAGCTGCTCGGCGTCGGCCGCCTCCTGGGCCTTCTCGATAATGCCGACAACGTCGCCCATGCCAAGAATGCGCTTGGCCATACGATCGGGATAGAACGGCTCCAGCGAATCGGGCTTCTCGCCCATGCTCACGAACTTGATGGGCTTGCCGGTCACCTGGCGCACGGAAAGCGCGCCGCCGCCACGGGCATCGCCGTCGAGCTTGGAGATGATCACTCCGTCAAAGTCGGTGCGCTCGGCAAAGGTCGAGACGACGTTGACGATATCCTGGCCGGTCATGGCATCGACGACCATCAGCACCTGATCGGGCTTGACGGCCTTCTTGATGTCCACGGCCTCCTGCATCATCTGCTCGTCGATCTGAAGGCGACCGGCGGTATCGACGATGACCACGTCACGCAGGTGGTCGACGGCCTCCTGGATGGCGCCCTTGGCGATGTCGACCGGATGCTCGCCGTCACCGCGGAAGACCGGCACGCCGATCTCTCCACCGAGCGTGGCCAGCTGGTCGGCAGCGGCGGGACGGTAGACGTCGCACGCGGCGAGCAGCGGCGAGCGGCCCTGCTTCTTGAGGAGGTAGGCCAGCTTTACGGCCGCCGTGGTCTTACCGGAGCCCTGCAGGCCCACGAGCATGATGACATTGGGAATGCGGTTGCTAAAGACGAGCTTGCTCTCGGTGGAACCGAGCATCTCGGTGAGCTCGTCGAGCACGATCTTGACGACGTTTTGCGCCGGCGACAACGACTCCATGACCTCTGCGGTCATGCAGCGTTCCTTGGTCTTGGCGACGAACTCCTTAACGACCTTAAAGTTGACGTCGGCCTCGAGCAACGCCATGCGAATGTCGCGCATGGCAGAGGTAATATCGGCCTCGGTCAGCTTACCCTTGCCGCGCAGGCGGTCAAATGTGTCGTTGAGGCGATCGCTCAGAGAATCAAACACTAGTCACTCCTTAATTGGACTCGCCCACCAGGGCGCGGCAGAAATCTTTGGCATTGAACTCCTGCAGGTCATCGACCTGCTCGCCCACGCCGATGCGCAGGATCGGGAGCTTGAGCTTCTCGGCCACGGCCATGGCGATACCGCCCTTAGCCGTGCCGTCGAGCTTTGTCATGATAATACCGTCCAGGCCAAGCGCCTCGTTAAACTCGAGCGCCTGGTTGAGGCCGTTTTGGCCCGTTGCGGCATCGATCACGAGCACGACATAGACGGGCATGGGGCCGGCGGCCATATTGGCGGCGCGCTTACGGGTCACATTGACCACCTTGGCAAGCTCGCGCATGAGCTCGGGGCTCGTGTGCAGACGACCGGCGGTATCGATGAGCACCAGGTCGCTGCCGCGCTTGTCGGCCTCGTCGAGCACGTCGTAGCAAACACTTGCCGGGTCGGAGCCGCGGTCGCGCTTGATGACGGGGACGCCAGCTCGCTGGCCCCACACATCGAGCTGCTCGATAGCGGCAGCACGGAAGGTATCGGCCGAACCGATCACGACGTTCTTGCCGCGGGCGGCCATGGCGCTCGCGATCTTACCGACCGTCGTGGTCTTGCCGGCACCGTTAATGCCCACAAACAGCACGCAGCTCGGCGTATCGGAGAACGGATCGCGCTCGATGGGCACAAAGTGCTGCTCAAGCTGCTCGGCCAGAGCGCGGCGAAGCTGCGGAGCGGTCTTGAGGTTCTTCTTGGCCGCGGCATCGCGCAGGTCATCGGAGACCTTGATAGCGACCTCGGCGCCCATGTCACCCATTACGAGGGTGTCCTCCAGGTCCTCCCAAAAATCCTCGTCGACCTCGCCGCCAAAGTAGAAGACCTCGTTGAGGGCCTCGCGGCTGCGCTCAAGTCCGCGCGAGAGAGCATCGAAGAATCCCATTATGCATTCACGACCTTTCCGGTTTCGCGATCGAGTTTTTGCGAGACGACGCGACTGACGCCGTCGGCTTGCATCGAGACGCCATAGAGGACGTCAGCGTCCTCCATAGTACGGCGCTGATGCGAGATAACCAAGAGCTGCGTATCGGAACGCAACACATCGAGCGCGCCGATGAGCTTGGACAGGTTGGCGTCATCGAGCGCCGCCTCGACCTCGTCCAGCACATAGAACGGCACCGTGCGCGTGCGATACACAGCAAAGAGCAGGGCGAGCGCCGTCAGGCTCTTCTCGCCGCCCGACATGAGCATCATCTTGGTGATGCGCTTGCCGCGCGGCTGCGCCACGACCTCGATACCCGTCTCGGCAGGATGCTCGGGATCGGTCATCTCCAGATGAGCCTGGCCGCCCGGGAAGAGCATAGCGAAGATCTCGCGGAAGTTCGCGTCGACCTTCTCAAACGTCACCAGGAAGGCCTTCCGCATCTTGCGATCAATGGCCACCGTGATCTTGGTGAGCGCCTTGCGCGCGCTCTCCAGATCGGCCAGCTGCTCCTCGATGTAGTCGGCACGGCGCTTGAGCTGCTCGTACTCCTCCATGGCAACTTGGTTAACGGGACCAAGGTTGTTGATCTGGCGCACAAGCTGGTTGAGTTCGCGCTCGGCGGCATCGCGGTCCGTGGGCGCCGGAAGCATGAGCGCTTTCTCGAGCACCGTGGTGCCATCGGCGGTAATGGCCTTAATGGCGGCCTCTACCTGCACCTCGAGCTTGCCACGCGCGACCTTGAACTCGTTTTGCGTGGCAGAGGCGGTATCGACTCGCTCCTTAGCGCGGGCAACCTCTGCCTTGGCATCCTCGATGGTCTTCTTGAGCGAAGCGGAGTCCGCCTCCTCCAGAGAGGCCTGGTCACGCAGGCGCGCTGCCCAATCCGACGCGCGTTCCAACAGGGCAGAATAGCGTTCGTGCATGGGATCGACGCGCAGGCGCAGCAGCTCGAGCGAGCGCGAAGCCTGGCGTGTTCCGCGGATACGACGGTCGATGCCCTCAAGACGATGCTCCAGGTCGGGCACCCGGCCCTTCAGCGAACGCAGGCGTTCACTCGTCTGGGCTAGGCGGACCTTGGCGTCGGCGAGCTTGCCGGCAGCCTCGGAATCGTCACGGCGAACGCGGTCGAGTTCGTCGTTGGCCGCGGCAATCTGCAAGCCCAGATCGCTTGCCTGCGCGCGGGCCTCGTCACGCGAACGGGTGAGCTCATCAACTCGCGGGCGTGCAGCGCGAACGGCTTCGGAGGCCTTCTCGCGGCGCGTGGAGATGCGCACGCGCTCGACCTCGGCATTGTTGGCGCTTTGCTCCAAGCGGCCGATCTCGGAGAGCAGCGAGCGGCGCTCGCCCTCAAGACGGGCGATCTCGCCAGCGGCATCGCCCTCAGCGGCACGCGCTTCCTCAACGGCCGCATTGGCCTCGACGACCTGATCCGACACATGCTCAAACACAGCGGCCAAATCGGGCTCAAGCCCCTCCAGCTCGCGAATGCGACGCTTACGCTCCAGAGCACCCGACGCCTCGCCGGCATCGAGGCCCACACGCACCAGGCCGCCACAGCTTACGCGGGCGCCATCGGGAGTCACATAGGTCACACCGTCAACGACAGGCGCAGCCAGCGCGGCAGCCAAGTCATCGACCACGTAATAGCCGCCGAGCAGCGCCTCGACGACGGGTCCGTAGCCTGCACGCACGGACAGACGATCAACCAGGCGGGTACCGGCAGCGCCCTCAGCGGCGGTAGAGCCGCTCACGCCACGCGCCACCAACAGCGCCTCGCCCGATGCCTTCTTTTGGTCCAGAGCCGCACGACCGGCACGCTCAAGCGTGGCGGCGTCATCAAACAGCAGCGCATCGATATCGCCGGCGAGCAATTGCTCAACCAGGCCCTCAAGCTCGCGCGGGGCCTCCAGCACGTCGCCCAGACGACCCAAGACATCGTCGCCCAGCGCACCCACCAGACGGCTCACGAGCGGCGAGCTGTCGGCCATGCGGGCATCGAGTTTCTTTTGGCTGGCAAGCTCCGAGCGCACCTCGGACAGCTTGTTGCGCGCCTCACTCTCACGATTACGCAAGTCCTTCAGGGCTGCACGGGCGACCTCGGTGGCCTCACGCGCATCGGCCTGGGCCTGGCGCGCTTCCTCAAGAGCACCCTCAAGCTCCTCTGCGCGGTTGCGACGGCTCTCGAGCGAGGCCGTGACCTCCTCGAGCTGCTCGTCAATCTGCTCCAGGCGCGAGGCATACATGTTGTCCTCGACCTCGGCATTGCTCAGCGAGTCCTTCACCTTGGCGAGCTCGAGCGCGGCGTTGTCGGCCACGCGCTGCACATCGCATTGCTCACGCGTAAGCTGCGAAATCTGATTGTCGAGCGCCACGCGCCGCTCGTGGAGCTCTGCGGCGGCAGGACCAGCGGCGTCAACGTCCTCCTGGGCCTGCATGTGCGCGCCGGTCACTTCCTCAAGCTGCGCACGCGCGTCCTCGAGCTCCTCGACCACGCGACGACGCTGATGCTCGGAGCTCGAAATCTGCCCGCGCATGTCAGACAGGCGCGACACCATGTTGTGACCCTTTTCCTCGAGCAGGCGCATGTCGGAGTTAATACGGCCGACCACATCTTGCATATGGCGGCGCTGCTCGCCCAAGTCGCCCACAAACAGGCCCTTTTCCTCAAGCATAACCTGGAGCTTCTCGAGCTCGCGCTCCTTTTCGCCCAAGCGGTACTGCGCAAGCTCAAGCTCGGCGGCACCTTCCTTGGAGCGGCTCTCCAGGTCGTTCCACTGCGACTGCAGCGAACGCAGCTCGTCGACGGCTAGCATCTGCGTAAGCTCGTTCGCGCGCGAGGACAGCTCTTTGTACTTGCGCGCGCGATCGACCTGACGCTCCAGCGGTCGCAGCTGACGGGCGATTTCCTTATTGATGTCGCGAGCACGCGTCAGATGCTCGTCCATCGACTTAATCTTTTTTAGCGCACGCTCCTTGCGGCGCTTGTGCTTGGAGATGCCGGCGGCCTCCTCGATGAGAGCGCGGCGCTCCTCGGGGCGGCTCTGCAAAATGGCGTCGAGCTTGCCCTGGCTGATGATGGAATGCGTATCCTTGCCCAGGCCCGAATCGTGCAGGATGTCCTGAATGTCCATCAGGCGGCACGGACTCGAGTTGATGAGGTACTCGCTTTCGCCCGAGCGATACATGCGACGGGTGATGGCGACCTCGTCAAAATCGACGGGCAGCATATGGTCCGAGTTATCGAGCACCAGCGTGACCTCGGCGACACCCACCGGCTTGCGCGCCGACGAGCCCGAGAAGATGACATCCTCCATGGCCTGGCCGCGCAGCTGCTTGGCGCTCTGCTCGCCCAGGACCCACAGAATCGAGTCAGAGATGTTCGATTTTCCCGAGCCGTTTGGACCGACGATGACGGTCAGGCCCGGCTCAAACGTCATATGGGCGCGGTCGGCAAACGACTTGAACCCTTTGAGCGTGAGGGACTTGAGATACACGGTTCCTCGCTTACACGTGCTTCTTGTTCAGAATCACGCCGTTGGTGGTGTAACCCATGCGGTCGAGCGCTTCGAGCGCGGCAGCTCCCTCGGCTTCCTTCTTTGAGGAGCCGGAGCCGCGACCCTGGCGAATACCATCGATCAAAACCACAGCGGTAAAGGTGGGCGCATGCGCCGGGCCCTCGGAGCCAACGAGCTTGTACGCCGGAGGTTCGTGACCGTCGGCTTGCACGCACTCCTGCAAAAACGACTTGGGGTTCGCAGGATGCTCGGCACGCTCGGAAGCCAAATGCGGCTTAAGCGTACGGTGAATGAACTCCGCCGCAACGTCCCAGCCGGCATCCAGGTACAGCGCGCCCACGAGCGACTCATAGACGTTCTCGAGGGCCGAATGCAGGCCGCGCGCACCGGTACCGGTCTCGGAGGCACCAAAGATGATGATGTCGTCGATGCCCAGCTCGTGAGAAACCTCGGACAGCGTAGCGCCCGAGACAAGCGACACCTTCAAGCGCGTGAGCTTGCCCTCGTCAAACTCCGGATAGGACTCAAACAGGGAGCGTGCGACCACAGCGCCCAAAATGGAATCGCCCAAGAACTCAAGGCGCTCATAGCTGGCAGAAACCGGCTGGCCCTCGACTGCCGAGGGATGCGTAAGCGCCGCGCGCAGCAGCACCTTATTGTTGAACTCGTGGCCCAGGATTTCCTGGGCGCGCGTAAGTCGGTCGGATAAAGCCAAGACTTAGGCCTCCTTGGCAGCTTCGATAGCGTCGACGGCGTCGGCAACAGAGTTGAGTGAGAGCAGGGTCTCGTCATCGATCTCGAGGTTGAACTCGTCCTCGATAGCCGTAACCAGCTGCAGGCGCTCGAGCGAGTTGGCATCGAGGTCGTCAAAGGTGGTCTCCTCGCTAATTTCGGCAACATCGACGCCTAGAACGTCAGCAGCGACCTCGGCGATCTTGTCGAAGATTTCGGAGCGATCCATAGCGCTTCCTCTCATAGTGCATGAATACCAAAAGAATGGTACCGCCCGGGCGGTACCAAGACACGGTTCTGATTCTACCCCACGACGTGCGCCGCGAAGCACATAACAGCGCTCTAACTCGCTCTTATAAAACGATACCGTCCATAGAGTTGGCGACATTCTCAACCAGCCCGGCGCGCACGGCTTCGGCCGCCGCGAGCGTACCGTTTTTGACAGCCTCGACTGAGGTGGCGCCATGGCCGATCAGGACCACGCCGCGCAGGCCCAGAAGAATCGCGCCGCCCTTGGCATCGCCAGAGAGCTTGGCCTTAATCTCGCGCATCTGCTTTTTAATGAGCAGCGCGGCGATCTTGGTGCCGAGCGAGGCCATAAAGGCACCCTTGAGTTCCTGCAGCAAAAACTTGGCAGCGCCCTCGGTGGCCTTAAGCGCAATATTGCCCGACAGGCCATCGGCAACGACGACATCGAAGTTACCGGAGGTGATGTCCGTTCCCTCACAGTTACCAACAAAGCCGGGAACGGCGGCTTTCATGGCCGGGAAGCAGACCTTGGTAAAGTTGGAGCCCTTCTCGTCCTCGGTGCCGTTACCAAGCAGGCCCACGCGGGGATGCTCGATGTCCAGGACGACGCGGGCATAGGCGCTACCCATCTGGGCAAAACGCACCATGTCATCGACCTCGACATCGGGGTTGGCGCCCATATCGCACAGCACCGTCAGACCGCCGGCACGATTGGGCAGCGCATTGGTCAGACAGGGACGCACCGGCTGCTTCTTACCTTCGGCCATATATCTAAACGGCGTCACGTAGGCAGTAGCCGCGGCGGTCATGGCGCCGGTGGAGCCGGCGGAGAAGAACGCGTCCGCATTTCCCTTCTTGATGGCGCGGCACGACAGCACGATCGAAGACTTGCGTTTGGTCATCACGGCGCGAATGGGATCGTCATCCATGGCGATAACGTCGGGTGCCTCAAGGGCCTCAACACGTGCGTGGGAAGCAGCAAAGGGATTGACGATTTCGGCGGGGCCAGCTGCCAAGACCTCGATATCGGGATCGGCAGCAAGTGCAGCCTCGATACCATCGAGAACAACCTGAGGTTTCTCGTCTCCACCCACAACGTCTACACAAACGCGAACGTTACTCATATACATGCTCCTTATACAAAAATGGCCGACTCATTGAGCCGGCCATTGTGGTTCCATTTGGAACGGCATCGCATCCAGAGTATACCGTTACTCGGTAACGATAACCTCGCGGTCCTTGTAGAAACCGCAGCTGGGGCACACGTGGTGCGGAAGCTTGACAGCGCCGCAACGCGGGCACGTGGACTGAGCCGCAGCCGAAATCTTCATGTTGGCGGAACGACGGGTGTGAGTGCGGATACGACCCTGCTTTTGTTTAGGTACGGGCATAGTGACCTTCCTTATGAACTATCCAGTGTGGCGATTACGCGCAAGTAGCGATACTACCACAGTTTTACTCATCGAGCTTGAGATTCTTCAATGCTGCAAATGGATTTTCCGTGGCAGCGGCCCATTCTGCCTCTGCCTGGGCGGCGCAATCGCATTGCTCGACGTTGAGATTGCAACCGCAGGTGGGGCACAGACCACGGCAATCGGGCTTGCAGAGCACCACAAACGGCGTGTCCATAACGACCGCGTCATTGATGGGCTCACCCAGATCGACGATGCGGTCCTCACCCAGGAGCTCGTAGCCGTCCTCGTAGGCCTCGGAATCCTCGGGCTCCTCAAAGAGGTAGAACTCCTCGATCTCTCCGGCGATATCAAACGAGGCGGGCTCCAGGCAACGGTCGCACTCACCGGTGGCGTGCGCGCGGACCATGCCCGTGAGCAAGACACCGGTACCGGCATTGGTAAAGACAACGTCGTAGTCGATGCCG
>CALLSB010000097.1:0-15129 GCA_938014225.1 uncultured Collinsella sp.
GTTCGAGCGCTTCCTCTCCCCGCAGCGCTCCGAGATGCCCGATATCGACATGGACTTCGACGATGAGCGCCGCCTCGAGGTCGTGGAGCACGTTCGCCAGCTCTACGGTCCCGAGAAGGTCACCCACGTCATCACCTACTCGACCATTAAGGCCAAGCAGGCCATCAACGACGCCGCGCGCGTTTTGGACTATCCGGTCTACATGGGCCAGCGCCTGTCCAAGATGGTCTCGAGCGACCCCAAGGTCAAGCTCAAGCAGGTGCTCGACAAACAACCCGGCAAAGAGGATCTGTTTAACCCCGACTTTGCCGAGGCCTATAAAAAGGACGATGACGCCCGCCGCATCATCGACACGGCGCTCTCGATCGAGGGCCTCACCCGTGGCGAGGGCGTGCACGCGTGCGCCGTTCTGATCTGCCGCGACCCCGTCAACGAGCACGTGCCCACCAAGCTCGACACCAAGGGCGGCGTCGAGATTACCCAGTACGAGGGCCATACCGTTGCCGACATGGGCCTGCTCAAGATGGACTTCCTGGGCCTGCGTACGCTGACGGTTATCTCCAAGGCCAAGGCCAACATCAAAAAGAACTTCGGCATCGACATCAAAGAGGAAGAGATTCCCTTTGACGATCCCGAGATCTTTAAGCTCATGGGTTCCGGCCACACCGCCGGCGTCTTCCAGGTCGAGTCCGCCGGCATGACGGCTACGATCAAGAACATGAAGCCCACCGAGTACAAACACGTCGTAGCATTGATCGCTCTGTATCGCCCGGGCCCGCTGGGCGCCGGCATGGTTTCGTCCTACATCAACCGTATGAACGGCAAGGAGCCGGCCGTCTCCTACGACGACCGTCTGGACGACATTCTGGGCGAAACCTACGGCACCATGGTCTACCAGGAGCAGGTTATGCTCATCTCCGTCGAGATGTGCGGCTTCTCCAAGGGCGAATCGGACTCGCGTATCCGTAAGCCCGTGGCTAAGAAAAAGATCAAGCTGCTCACGTCGACGGTGCTCCACTGGGAGGATGGCTCGGACGAGACCACCTACGACCACTGGATGAACGGCGCCATCAAGAACAACTACACGCGCGAGGTCGCCCAGAAGATTTGGGACGATGTTCTCGAGTTCGCGTCCTACGCCTTCAACAAGTCGCACTCCGCCGGCTACGCCATCCTGGTTATGCAGACGGCGTGGCTCAAGGCGCACTATCCGCACGAGTACATGGCGGCCGTTCTGACGTCCTATACGGGCAAGACCGACAAGATCGTGCACTACGTCTCGGCGTGCCGTCACGACGGCATCCCCGTGCTGTCGCCAGATGTCAACGAGTCCGGTACCGAGTTCACGGCTACCAAGGAGGGCGTGCGCTTTGGTCTGGCCGGCATCCGCGGCGTGGGTACCGGCGTGGCGCAGGCGATTATCGCCGAGCGCGAGGCGGGCGGCCCGTTTAAGACGCTGCACGACTTTGTCGAGCGCGTGGACTCGAGCCAGGCCAACCGCCGCGTGATCGAATCGCTGATCAAGGCAGGTGCCTTCGACTCCACGGGCTATCCGCGCCGCCAGATGATGCACTTTGTGGACAAGAACAACCCCGAGAACATCATCGATGCCGCGGTAAAGCGCCAGAAAGATCGCGCGAGCGGCCAGACGTCGTTCTTCGATATGTTTGGCGACGTTGAGGGCTCGGGCTTTGAGGTGAGCGTGCCCGATCCGGATGGCCAGGAGTGGGACCGCCACCTTAAGCTGAGCCAGGAGAAGGAAGTTCTGGGCATCTATGTCTCGGACCACCCGCTGCGCCCGTTTGAGTATGCACTTAGCAAAGCGCGCGACTTCTCGTTCTCGCAGATCGACACCGGCTATGAGGTGCAAAACCCCACGGGCGGTACCATCAACCAGGAGATTCCCGAGGGCAAGGCGCTGTGGTGGGCCGGCATGGTCTCGAGCGTGTCCAAGCGCGTGACCAAAAACGGCGACCCCATGGGCATCGTGCAGCTCGAGGACATGGAAGGCGAGGCCACGGTCGTGGTGTTCCCCAAGACCTACAAGGAGGCCGAGGGGTATCTGTACGGCGAGGTCGATCCCGAGACCGGCGCGCAGCTGTCCGACGCGTTTGTGCGCATTAAGGGCAAGCTCGAGCGCTCGGACCGCGGCGACCAGATCATCGCGCAGGAGATTGTGCCGCTGGAGCTTAGCGAGGAGAGCAACAAGCCCAAGGTGTTTGAGGTCATGGTGCCCAACAGCCGCTTTAGCCAGGGCAATATGGCGCGTCTTGCCACGGTGCTTACCGCCAACCCGGGCGGCGACCGCGTAGAGATCTTTATCGAGCAGGTGGACGGGCGCGTGCTACGTGCCGAGGTGCCGGCGAAGGTCAACGCGCGCTCGATTCCGTTGTTGGCAGAGGCAAAGGCCATTGTGGGTAACCAAGGCCGCGTGACGGTTATCTAGGGACGGCGTTGCTGAGAGGTACTCGGTGCGAGATTGGAGGAAGTGATGGCGCAGGGGACGTTTGTGCAGGCGCTCCGGAAAGAGGCGGCGTTGAGCGGAACCTTTATGAAGGGGCGTTCGCTCATGCTCAACGGCGCCGTTCTGTCGATCGAGGACAGCGGCTCGCGCTTCTCCAAAAACGTGACGGTTGAGGGCTCGGTGCGCGGCTCGCGCGGCGACCTGTACAAGACGCACGTGGCGCTTGACATGGACGAGCACGAGGTGATCGACTACGACTGCGATTGCCCCGCTGCCTATCGCTACCCCGGCATGTGCAAGCACGCCATCGCCACGGCGCTGGCGTACCTGGACGCCAGCGGTGCCGAGCCCGTCGAAGGTTTGCGCACGCCGGTCCGCACGTTTGCGGCTCAGCCCAAACAGTCCGCGCGTCCCGCGCCTACAACGCCCACGGTCAACCCCAACTTTCCCTTCCCAGCACCTGTCCCCACGAGTCCCAGCCTCATGGCGGCGCTCTCCGATCTTTCGAACGCGCGCATGGATGAGCTGGCGAGCATGCGCCGCAAGCTTGCCGGTGCCGTTGGTCCCGACGCCCCCAAAGCGGCGTTGGAGCCCTCGTTGGTGCCGTACTACAATCCGCTGTTCGCCGACCGCTTTAGCTGGGCGCTCGAGTTCCGCATTCGCTGCGGTTCGGTGTCCTACGTGGTCAAGGATATCGACGGCATGGCCGACGCCTATGTCCGAGGCGGCACCTTCTCGTACGGCAAGAAGCTCACGTTTGCCCATACGCCCGAAGCCTTCGAAGACGTGTCGACAAAGCTGCTCAGCCTTGTCTTGACGACAGTTGCCTATCTCGATGACATCACAAGCTCGCGTTCGGCGTCGTACGACTTTGCCCGCAGCGGTTTTGTCGCCGAGCGTCAGTTGCCGCTGTCCGAGCATAGCATCGTATATGTGCTGGACCTGCTGCGCGGCCAGACCATCTCTTTTGAGCCCGCCTGGTCGCGGGGGACGACGACGCATCGCACCTATGACGTGGCGGTTGAGCTGTCTCCGCAAGGGGAGGACGAGGCGTCCGCTAAGCGCCCACCGCTCCTTGCCGCCAAAATCGCGCCGGCGGCTGGTGGTAGCTACGATCTGCGCCTGCCGGCCGATGCATACTGCTTTGCTTCGGGCGACGTAGCTTATCTGGTCGACACCCGCCGTGCGCGCCGCACCGATGTGGCGTTTGCCCAGCATGCGGCGCCGTTCCTATCGCGCTTGCTGCCCTGTCGCACGCCAGTCCATATCGCTGCCGACCAGGTGGGGGAGTTCTGTCGTATGGCTCTGCCCATTTTGCGCGACTATACCGACCTTACCGCGCCCGCTGCGCTCGATACCGTGGCGCCCGAGCCGAGCTTTGCTATGGCAATCGGCGTCGACGATGGGCTCGTGACCTGCAAAATTACGGTTACCTACGGCGACTGGTCGGCAGACCTCTTTAGTCTGGGCGCTCCGGGCAGCCCCTTCGAAGAGCAGCGCCCGGGCGTGCCGCCCCGCGACGAGGTGGCAGAGTTTCGCGTTATGGATACGGCGGCCCTGTATTTCGACTTTTACGAGGGCGGTCTGGCGTTGGAGAGCACGAGGGCGAGAGCTTGTTCTGCCTGCTGACCGAGGGCCTGTCTGCCCTGTCCGAGTTGGGTGAGGTTATGCTCAGCGACCGTCTGCGCCAGATTTCGGTCCGTCCCGCGCCCAAGCTTTCGGTGCGTGCGACCGTCAAGAGCAACCTGCTCGATGTTGAATTGGGCGCGAGCGGTCTTTCGGCGGCCGACCTTGCCATCTATCTGGACTCGTACAAGCGCCACCAGACGTTTGCGCGTCTTACGTCCGGCGACATCATTCGCCTGGATGAAGGTGCCCGCGCTGCGTTTGGCCTTGCCGAGGACCTGGGCGTCGATGCCGTCGACCTGCTCGACGGCGTGTCGCTTCCCGCGTCGAGCACCCTTTTTGTCGATAGCATGCTCGCGCGCACGCCGACGCTCGAGGCCGATCGCGACGCGGCGTTCCGCCGCACCATCGAGCGTCTGGACACGCTCGGCAAGATGGACTTTACGGTACCCGCCTCGCTCAAGGCCACGCTGCGCGGCTATCAGGTCGACGGCTACCAGTGGCTCGGCTCACTTGAGCATCTGGGCCTCGGCGGTATCTTGGCCGACGATATGGGCCTGGGCAAAACGCTCCAGATGATCGCGCATATCCTGGTGCGCGTGGAGGCGGGGGACAACAAGCCCACGCTCGTGGTATGCCCGGCCTCGCTCGTGTACAACTGGACTGCCGAGTTGGAGCGCTTTGCCCCCTCGATTGATGTGTGCGCCATCGTGGGCGCCAAGGCCCAGCGTCGCGTGCAAATTGCCGGTGCCGCCGAGCACAACGTGGTGGTGACGTCGTATGACCTCATGCGCCGCGACATCGACGAATACGTCGAGCAGAACTTTGCCCGCGTGGTGCTCGACGAGGCCCAGTACATTAAAAACCCGCTCACCCAGGTGGCCCGCGCTGCCAAGCGCCTGCCGGCCGGCGTGCGCTTTGCCTTGACGGGCACGCCCATCGAAAACCGTCTGTCCGAGCTCTGGAGCATCTTCGACTTTTTGATGCCGGGCCTTCTGGGCACGCGCGACTCATTTGCCAAGCGCTTTGAGGGTCCCGTCGAACATACCGAGGGTGACAGCGCCGCTCGTCTGCAGGCGCTCGTGTCGCCGTTTGTGCTGCGTCGCGTCAAGGAAGATGTGGTGGCCGATCTGCCCGAGAAGATCGAGGATACGGTGATGGCGCAGCTTACCGGCGAGCAGCGCAAACTCTACCTGGCCAACCAGGACCGCATCGCCCAGCAAGTGCAGCACCGCGAGGCCGGGGAGTTTAAGAAAGACAAGCTCAAAGTGCTTGCCGAGCTCACCAAGCTGCGCCAGATCTGTTGCGATCCGCATCTGCACTATGCGGACTACAAGGCGGGAAGCGCCAAGCTCGATACGTGTATGGAGCTCGTCCATGGCGCGCTCGACGGCGGTCATCGCATCTTGCTGTTCAGCCAGTTTACGGGCATGCTCGATATCATCGGCAAGCGCCTGGCCAAGGAGGACATCGCCTTCCTTAAGCTCACGGGCGCTTCGTCTAAGGAGAGCCGCGCCAAGATGGTCGCGCAGTTCCAAGCGGGCGAGGTTCCGGTCTTTTTGATTTCGCTCAAGGCGGGCGGCGTGGGCCTTAATTTGACGGCTGCCGACGTGGTCATCCACTACGACCCGTGGTGGAACGTGGCGGCGCAGGACCAGGCGACCGACCGTGCCCACCGCATTGGCCAGCAGCACACCGTGACCGTGTACAAGCTCATCGCCAAGGACACGATCGAGGAACGCATTATGCAGATGCAGGAGTCCAAGCGTAATCTGGTCAACAGTGTGCTCGGCGGCGATGGTATCTCGTCGGCGCTGTTTACCCGCGAGGATGTTCTGGCGCTGCTCGGCGGCGACGGCCGCTAACCGCGCGCGGGATGGGGTTGCCGAGTCGGACCAGGTCACCGGTTCGTCCTGGCCCGACCGCTTGCCGCGCCCGTTATGTGTTCATTTGCCATGCCGTGGATGGTTCGCCTGCCTTTGGGCATAAGAAGCATCAGGAATATTGGCACATCAGCAAAGGAGAACATCATGGCGAAATTCTTTAAGGATTCCAATGGCAAGCTCGTTGCCGCCCTTGGCGACGACGTTGCGACCCCTGCCGGCTGCACGGAGCTGACGGCGAACACCGAGGATGCGGCGCACGAGAAGCACGTGCCTGTTGTCGAAATCGAGCGCGACGGCCACGTCATTCGCGCACGTGTAGGCTCGACGGAGCACCCCATGCTGCCTGAGCACTACATCGAGTGGATCGCGCTTGAGGCCGAGGGCCGCCTGGAGGTCCATTACCTTGAGCCTGGCATGAAGCCCACGACGTTTTTCGCTGGCGGCTCCAAGACCGGTACCGTCTATGCCTACTGCAACCTGCATGGGCTGTGGTCCGCGACGTTCTAGGAGCGCGCCCCCGCTCGGGGTATCATAGCTAGCATATGCACATGCGAGCGCCGGCTGCATTATGCGGCCGGCGCTTTTACTACGACAACGACGATTTACGACGGAAAGGGCTTGGCCATGAAGCTCGCACTTGCACAGATCGATATGCGCCTGGGTGACATCGAAGGCATTTGCGGCCGCATCGAGGACCAGGCTCGCCTGGCTCATGAGCGCGGCGCGCGCGTGCTGTGCGTTCCGGCCCCGCTCTTTATGGGCGCCATGCCGGGCAGCCTGGTGGGCGCTGTCGATTTTGAGCACGATATGCTGATGGGCCTGACGGGCGTTGCCGAGCGCATCCAAGGGCTCGATATGATCTGCATCGTGCCCTCTGCGGTTTCGTTTGAGGGCCAGCCCCTGCTTGACTACATGATGCTCAAAGACGGTCGCGTGGTGCCTGCGCGCGCAAGTATCGCCCTGCAGCGTGGCGAGAGCAACGACGCGCGTTGGGCACCGCCGGTGTTTGACGTGGACGGCGTGCGCATCGCCGTGGTGTTTGACCTGGATCGCGAGCTCGAGATGCTGCCGACCGGTGTCGACCTCATTGCCTATTTCCAGTTTAATGCGTTTGACATGACCGACCGCGAGACCGCCGCCGTCGCCGCCGTGCGCAGCGGTGCCTACCGCAAGATCGCCTCCAAGCGCAGCGTGTGGTTTGCCTGCGTGGCGCCGGTCGGCGCCTATGACGAGTCGGTGTATACCGGCGGGTCGTTTGTGCTCGACGATTGCGGTCGCGTGGTTGCCCAAGCGCCGTGTTTTGAGGAGAGCCTGCTGGTTCAGGAAATTCAGCGCGGCGTGATGCTCGATGCCCTGGAGGACCACGAGCTGCCCGAGTTTCGCTCCGAGGAATGGCTGTGGCAGGCGCTGGTGCTTGCCGTGCGCGACAATGCTCGCGCTCGCGGTGCGTCGCGTGCCGTGGTGGCGCTCGAGGGCGATCTGCCGTCGTCCCTGTTGGCGGCGCTCGCCGTCGACGCCTTGGGTCCGCGTAATGTGATTGGCCTGGTGCTGGGGCGCAATCGCATCTTTACGCCGGCGCAGGAGGAGGCAGAGGCCGCCCGCTGTTCTGCTGTGCGCTCAATCGCCGAGCGCTTGCACATTCGCACCGTCGAGCGCGATGCGCCGGATGCGACGCGCGTGCTCGACCGCGACATGTCGGCGGGCGATGCCGAACGCCTGCGTTCGCGCGCGCTGGGCCTGATGCTCGAGGATACGGCGCTCGAGCTGGGCGCCATGGCGTTGAGCCCGCTTTCCAAGACTGAGTACGCACTGGCGGCGCCCGCGCTGTCCGGCGGCTATCAGGGCGACTTTGCGCCCTTTGGCGATGTGTATCTGTCGACGCTCGAGTTTGTGGCACGCGTGCGCAACCGTGCCTCGGCCGTGGTGCCCCAAGAGCTCGTGACGCTCAACGCGGTAGAGGATTGCATGGATCGCGTGCTGGCGCAGGCACTCTCGATGCTCGCCGGCCCGGTTGATATGCTCGATCGTGCGGCGCAGCTGCTGGGCGGGCTTGAGCCGGGCGAGGTCGATGGTGCGCTCGAGTCGCACGTGGACCGCAACCGTCCCTTTGACGACATCCCGATGGCCGCCGCCAAGCCCGAGGCCTGCTCGCTGCTGCTGATGCTCGTGCGCCAGGGTGAGGCTGCCCGTCGCATGTTACCGACGGTGCCGATCGTTTCGGCCCGTTCGTTTGTCGAGCGCGCCTGGCCGTACATGCTTGCGTGGTCCGATCTGGGGCTCAACGGTAAGGAGCGCATGACGGTTGATTCTCTGGCACGCGCCGAAGTGCGCCGCTTTGCCGACGACGATACGAGTGACCGTATGCGCGGCGAGATGATGGGCATATTGGGCGAGCTGTTGGGTATTTCGCCCGAGCAGATGGAAGAGCTGCGCTCCGAGGACGGTCAGCGTCGTCTGTACGAGGGCATGAAGCGGTTTGAGGGCGAGGTCCAGGACGCCATTGATAAGATGATGGGCGGTCAGGGCGGACCGCAGGGTGGGCCCCAGAGCGGACCGATGTCGCACCCGCCAGTGGATCCCCGACAATTTCCGTTCTTCTCTCAGAACTAGGTCGCTGCGCGCCCGCCAGAGCGGCAATCTGCCTTTCAATCGTCGGACATGACCGCCAGGTCAATGCCCTCCTCTTTCAAGGCACCTTGCTCGCTCTGGCGGGCGCTCGCTTGCGTATACTCAACCTACAATTCGATCTCGGCTGACTTATAGGGCTAGCGTTGTGTTATTCTAGAACAGACGTTCGTGAATGATGCGCGGGGCTTTGCCTTGTGCTGTGCTGGTGACGAGGGGAGGTCGGCTTGGTTATCTTGGGCATTGACCCCGGTTTGGCTCATACGGGTTGGGGGATTATCGAGGAGCGGCGTGGCGAGGTCCGCTGCCGTGCCTACGGTTGTATCGAGACCAGCGCGGGCAGCCCGCTCGCGGTGCGCCTGTCGCATATCGCCCGCGACCTCAAGGGCGTCGTCGAACGCTACCGTCCCGATACCGCGGCTATCGAGAGCATCTACTTTGGCGCTAACGTCCGCTCGGCCATCCCCACGGCGCATGCCCGCGGTGCCGCGCTCGTGGCGCTTTCGGAGTGCGCGCTCGAGATTGGCGAATACACGCCCATGCAGATCAAGCAGGCCGTGGTGGGCACCGGTGCCGCAGATAAACGGCAGGTTGCCTACATGGTGCGCACGCTCACGCAGCTCGATCACGACCCTCACCCAGACCATGCCGCCGATGCCCTGGCCTGCGCCATCTGTCACGTTAACCTCAGCCGCACCCGGGCGCTTACCGGCGGCGAGTTCTATCAACAGAGAGGAACCGGATACTGATGATTTCCCAGCTCCATGGAACGCTTGTCGAGGCCACGATGAGCTCGGCCGTCGTTGACGTATCGGGTGTGGGCTTTGAGCTCGGTATTTCGGGCAGCACTGCCGCCACGCTGCCTACACCCGGCGGCGAGGTTCGCCTCTATACCCGTATGCAGGTGCGCGAGGACGCCATGACACTTTTTGGCTTTGCCTCCAAGGACGAGCGCACGATGTTTGACCGGCTCGTGTCCGTGTCGGGTGTTGGCCCGCGCCTGGCGCTTGCCGTGCTTTCCACCTATACCGTGGGACAGCTGTATTCCCTGGTGATGGCCGAGGACGACAAGGGCATGGCCAAGGTGCCCGGTGTGGGCAAAAAGACCGCCCAGCGCCTTATCTTGGAGCTCAAGAGTACCTTTGCCAAGGACAAGGGCTTTGTTCCGGTCGACGTAATTCCCGGTCAGGTTGCGATGCCGGTCCCCGCCGCCGCTCCCTCGGCCATCGATGACGCCCGTGCGGCGCTTCTCTCCATGGGCTTTAGCCCGCAGGAGACCGAGGTTGCCCTGAGCGGGTATGATGGGCAGGACATGCGTGTCGAGGATCTGCTCGGCGCGGCGCTTAAGCGACTCGGAATGGATGCGTGATGTGGGAAGCCGATGACTCTCAGGACCTGTGGGCGACGCCCGGCAGCTCGCCGGCGGCATCCATGGCGCACGGTGAGCGTATGGTGGGCTCGGAACTGACACCCGAGGACCTCGATGTCGACCGTACCCTGCGTCCCCAGCGCTTGGACGACTACTGCGGTCAGGAGCATATCAAGCAGAGCCTTCGCGTGCTGATCGAGGCGGCGCAGAGCCGTGGCGAGACGCTCGACCACGTGATTTTCTCGGGCCCTCCGGGCCTGGGCAAGACCACGTTGGCCACGGTTATCGCCAACGAGCTGGGCGCTCAGATCAAGACGACGAGCGGCCCGGCTATTGCGCGTACCGGTGACCTGGCGGCCATCCTGACTAACTTGCAGCCGGGTGACGTGCTGTTTATCGATGAGATCCACCGCCTTAACCGGTCGGTCGAGGAAGTCCTATATCCCGCTATGGAGGACTTTGCGCTCGATATCGTGATCGGTAAAGGTCCGGCCGCACGTTCGATTCGCCTAGATATTCCCAAGTTTACGCTGGTGGCGGCAACGACCCGCTCGGGTATGCTGACCGGCCCGCTACGCGACCGCTTTGGCATTTCGTATCGCCTGGACTACTACACCGTCGAGGAGCTTGCCCAGATCGTGACGCGCTCGGCGACCATCCTGGGCGTGACGATCGACCATCCGAGCGCGCTCGAGATCGGCTCGCGCTCGCGTGGCACGCCGCGCTTGGCCAACCGTCTGCTCAAGCGCGTGCGCGACTATGCGCAGGTGCGCGGCAACGGTCCTATTGAGCTTGATATTTGCCGTCAGGCGCTCGAGTTCTTCGAGATTGATGAGCTTGGTCTGGACTGGATGGACATTCGTATCTTGGAGACGCTTGCCAAGACGTTCTCTGGTCGTGCCGTGGGTTTGACGACCCTTGCCAGCGCGGTGGGCGAGGACCCGGGTACGCTCGAGGATGTCTATGAGCCCTACCTGCTGCAGTGCGGCTTGATGATTCGCACGCACCAGGGCCGTCAGGCAACCTTGCGCACCTTTGAGCACTTGGGCATCGAGCCAGCCGTTTAGAGGCGGGTTTGTTTTGGCTGGTCTGTAGGCTATCGCTGAGCATTGGATAAACATATCGCCATTCATCGGTTACGGGTGTTTTACTATTGCGCGCCCGTGCTATGCTGAAATGGTCTTTTTCTCATTCGGTAACGAAAGGACCGCCCATGCCTACTGACATCGAAATCGCACGTTCCGTCACGCCGCTGCCCATTACCGAGGTGGCTAAGAACGCCGGCGTCGACGTAAAGCACCTGATTCCGTATGGCTTCGACAAGGCTAAGGTTGACTATTCACTGCTCAACGAGCCGACCGATCACCAGGCCAAGCTCGTCCTCGTGACCGCTATCAATCCCACGCCCGCCGGCGAGGGCAAGACCACCACGACTATCGGTCTGGCCGATGGTTTGCGCCGTCGCGGCGTCAAGAGCGCTGTGGCCCTGCGTGAGCCTTCGCTCGGTCCCGTCTTTGGCGTAAAGGGCGGCGCCGCCGGCGGCGGCTGGGCTCAGGTCATCCCCATGGAGGATATCAACCTGCACTTTACCGGCGACTTCCATGCTATTGGCGCCGCCAATAACCTGCTGGCTGCCATGCTCGACAACCATATTCAGCAAGGCAACCAGCTCGGTATCGATGTTAAGCGCATCACCTGGAAGCGCGTCGTCGACATGAACGACCGCCAGCTGCGCCACGTTATCGACGGCATTGGCGGCAAGGCTCAGGGCGTGCCGCGCGAGGACGGCTTCGATATCACCGTTGCCTCCGAGGTCATGGCGATCCTGTGCCTGTCCACGAGTATCAATGACCTCAAGGAGCGCCTGGGCGAGATCGTCGTCGGCTACAGCTTTGCCGGCGAGCCCGTCCGCGCCCGCGACCTCAAGGCTCAGGGCGCCATGGCTGCGCTGCTTAAGGATGCGCTCAAGCCCAACCTGGTGCAGACGCTTGAGGGTACGCCCGCGTTTGTCCACGGCGGCCCCTTCGCCAACATCGCCCACGGCTGCAACTCCATCATGGCTACGCGCATGGCTATGCGCTTTGGCGATGTCGCCATTACCGAGGCCGGTTTCGGCGCCGATTTGGGTGCCGAGAAGTTCCTCGACATCAAGTGCCGCATGACGGGCGTCCGCCCCAGCGCCGTCGTGATTGTCGCCACCGCCCGCGCGCTTAAGTACAACGGCGGCGTTGCCAAGGCCAACCTTAACGACGAGAACCTCGAGGCCCTCAAGGCCGGCATGCCCAACCTGCTGCGTCACGTTGACAATATCCAGAACGTCTATGGTCTTCCCTGTGTGGTCGCCATCAACCGCTTCCCGACGGACACTGAGGCCGAACTCGAGCTCATCGAGTCCGAGTGCCAGAAGCTCGGCGTTAACGTTAAGCTTTCCGAGGTCTGGGCCAAGGGCGGCGAGGGCGCGCTCGACCTGGCTGATGAGGTCATGCGCCTGATTGAGCAGCCGAGCGAGCTCAAGTTTGCCTACGAGGACGGCGCCGATGTTGCCGATGCCCTCGAGGCCGTCGCCACCAAGGTCTACCGCGCAGACGGCGTTGACTTTACGCCGGCTGCCAAGCGTCAGCTCGCCGAGCTGCGCGAGAACGGCTTTGGCAACCTGCCGGTGTGCGTCGCCAAGACCCAGTACAGCTTTAGCGACAACGCCAAGGCGCTGGGCGCCCCCGAGGGCTTCCGCATCACCGTGCGCGAGCTCAAGGTTTCCGCCGGTGCCCACTTTGTGGTCGCGCTGACTGGCAGCGTCCTGACCATGCCGGGCCTGCCCAAGGTGCCCGCGGCAGAGAACATCGACGTCGACAACGACGGCAACATCACCGGCCTGTTCTAAGCCTGCTGTCCATAGCCGCTTGCCCGCCCCGCCGCGCCTACCAAGGCTCGGCGGGGCGTTTTGATTCTTAGGCACGCGCATGTCTTGTAGATACCGACGGGCTTTGCCCATCATAGGCTTTTGCGCGGGTAGAATGCATGGATAACTTGATGCTTACAGGCGACGGAAAGGAAACGTTGCATGGACCAGGATAAGACGACCGTGATGGGCGGATATGGCTTCGCACAGGCTGGCGGCAGCGCCGATGCGACCCGTATTGTGCCGAATCCCGGCAATGCTGCTCCCGATGCGACGCAGACATCTGCCGAACCCACGCGGGTTATGGGCTATGGCGATACACCACGGGATCCGTTTGATTATGCACCGCAGGACCCGTATGGCAACGCGGTTCCGGACCCGTATGGCAATGCGGCGGCAGGCGCTTATAACAACCTGCCGCAAAATCCCATTCCGCAGCCTCAGCAGACGACGTATATGCCGCGCACGGCGCAGGCCCAGCCTCGCTATGAGTCGCGCGATCCGTATGCGCGCCAGCCCCATCGCGAGTATCCCAAATCGATTCCGCAGTATGGTGAGGACGAGGAAGAGACGCCGTCGCGTTCGTCGAGTGTGATCAAGAAGATCCTGATTGTGCTGGCAACTTTCTTTGCCCTCTCGATTGTGTTCGCCATTGTGACGGGCATGCTCAACAAGCGGGGCGCCACGACCGATGCCACGACCGAGCAGGCCGAGACCACCCAGTCTGCTGCCGTCGACCTGAGCGATATCCCGGGACAGTACTGGTCCAACGCCAAGAAGCTCCTCAAGTCGCGCGGAGCCGACCTTTCGAACGCCGTGATTCTGACCGACGATGGCTCAACGCCCGTCATCGATTCCAACTGGGTTGTTACGAATGCCTACTATAACGACAACGGCAACCTGGAGATTCAGCTCACGCACAAGAACAGCTATGGCAACTCGTCCGGCGGCCAAAGCGGTACCGACAGCTCGAGCTCCAACACGCTGGAGGACCTGAGCAACAAGGCGCAGGAATTGGGAGACAAGGCGCAAGAGCTGGGCGATACAGCCCAAAACCTCGGCGATACTGCTCAGAATCTGGGCGATATGGCTACCAATGCCTGGAACGCCCTACAAAACGGCATTTCGGGCGCACAGGGTAACTAGCGTCCGAGCGGAGCGGGGCTACAGCTGCTCTGCCGGACGCTCGGGCGAGCTAAAGCCCGAATCGAACGTGACGACGCATGACGCATCGGGCCGGCGCTCGTGCACGATGCGCGTGACGAGCTCCAGCAGCTCCTCGTCGGATATGTCAAAGCCGTCGGGACGCACCAGGTCAAACGAAACAAAGCCGTCGTGCTCATGTAAGTCGTGGATGGAGAGCGCAGGGTCGATCTGCGCTACGCCGCGCTTGACCCAGCCGCGCAAGTCATCGCCGGTTGTCGCGATGGGGTCGCAGTGCAGCGTGATACCAATGCCCATCTGGCGCTTGATATCGTGCTCGATGGTGTCCAGAATCTCGTGGTGCTCAAACGCGTCGCCCTCGCCGGGCATCTCCACGTGGGCGCTGGCAAACTGACGACCGGGGCCGTAGTCGTGCACCATCAGGTCATGTGTGCCCAAGACCTGCGGATAGGACATGATCTTGTCGCGGATTGCCTGGACGAGCTTGGGGTCGGGCGCTTGTCCTAACAGCGGGCTGATGGCGTCGCGCACCAGGCCCAGGCCGCTGATGCAGATGAAGATGCCCACGCCCAGGCCAGCCCAGCCATCGAGGTCAAAGCCGGTCGTCTGCGAAATAAGCGCCGCCACCAAGACCGAGCCCGAGGTGATGACGTCGTTTTTGGAGTCCTGCGCCGTGGCGATGAGCGTTTCGGAATCGATGCGGTTACCCAGTGCGCGGTTGAACGCGGCCATCCAGAATTTGACGAGCATGGACAGAACAAGGGCAGCCATGGAGAGCGCCGAATACACGGTGGGCGAGGGCTTGATGATCTTGGTGATCGACTCGAGGATTAGGTTGATGCCGACGGCACAAACCAGGACGGCGACAAACAGACCGGCCAGGTACTCGTAGCGGCCGTGGCCGTAAGGGTGGCCCTCGTCTGCCGGGCGGCTGGCGAGGCGGAACCCGAGCAGACTCACGATGTTGCTCGAGGCATCGGAGAGGTTGTTGAAAGCGTCGGCGATGAGGGAGACGGAACCGGCGAGCAGGCCCGCGATGCCCTTGGCCAGGCACAGGGTGATGTTGAGGCCAATGCAGATGAGGCTTGCGGCAAAA
>CALLSB010000098.1:0-28860 GCA_938014225.1 uncultured Collinsella sp.
CACGCAAAGGAAAGCACTTAATGTGCTTTCCGTCTTGCGCAGGACTGTAGAGCAGGAAAGTTCATATAGGCAGCCCGGTTCCCGCGGCGCGCAGGGACGTCTCTCAAGCAAAAACTGTCGCAGGATAAAGTCCGAGGTCAGTGGCGCTTTATACCGAGAAATTCAAAAAAAGTTGAAAATTCATTACATATTTGCGTTGACTTTAGGTAACTAAAGTTTCATACTCCTTTTCAACCACTGGGGGATGTGAACACGCACGGATCGTTCGCATCATGATTGAAGAGGATTTCTTAGACATGTTCACGCATCAGCTAAACATTATCAGCGTAGTAATTATCTGATGCGGGTTAGCACATACAGCTAGCCCGTACGATAACGGGCGGCTGATGAAGATGAGGGCCGTCGAGCGCAACCGACGGCCCTCATTTTTTATGTCTAGGAAGTTCTTTTTAGAGGAGGAAATGTAATGAACGGAGTTTTGCTCATGGTTGTGGCCGCGGCGGTGCTCGCCTGCGGCTATCTGGGCTATGGCCGCTGGCTGGCCAACAAGTGGGGCGTTGACAAAGAGGCCCTCACGCCGGCCAAGCGTATGAAGGACGGCAAGAGCTTCTCGCCCGTCTCCGCCTTCACCGCGTTCTCGCACCAGTTCAGCTCGATCTGCGGTGCCGGCCCTGTTACGGGTACGATCGTCGCCATGGCCTTTGGCTGGCTGCCCGTCGTGCTCTGGGTCCTCATCGGCGGCATCTTCTTTGGCGCCGTCCACGACTTTGGTGCCCTGTACGCTTCGATGAAGAACAACGGCAAGTCGCTCGCTCAGCTCATCGAGAAGTACATCGGCAAGACCGGCCGTCGCCTGTTCCTGCTGTTCTGCTGGCTGTTCTGCATCATCGTCATCGCCGCCTTCACCGACATGGTTTGCAAGACGTTCATGTTCACCCCGGCCGTTGACGCTTCTGGTGCTGCTACCGGTGCCATCGACTTCACCAAGTCCTATGCCGCCGGCTGCGCTGGTACCATCTCCATCCTGTTCACCTTCGTCGCTATCGCCTTTGGTTGGGCCCAGAAGAAGTTCAACCTCACCGGCGCTGCCGAGTTCGTCACCGGCGTGGTCCTCATGGTTCTCATGTTCGCCGTCGGTATGCAGTTCCCGGTCTACCTGGATAAGTTCCAGTGGTTCGCCGTCGTCATGGTCTACCTGGTCTTCGCTGGCGCTATGCCCATCCAGATGCTCAAGACCCCGCGTGACTACCTCACTTCCATCATGATGATCGTCATGATCGTCTGCGCTGTCCTCGGCATCGTCGTCCTGGGCGTCAACGGTCAGGCCACTATCACCGCTCCGGTCTTCACCGGCTTCTCCACTGCCTCCGGCATGATGTTCCCGGTCCTGTTCGTCTCCGTCGCTTGCGGTGCTCTCTCCGGTTTCCACAGCCTCGTTTCTTCCGGCACCTCTTCCAAGCAGGTCGAGAAGGAGCAGGACGCCGTCAAGGTCGGTTACGGCGCAATGATCGTCGAGTCCTTCGTCGGCATCCTTGCCATCATCGTTGCCGGCATCATGTTCTCCGATATGAACACCGCCGGTACTGGCGCCCTCAACGCCGGTGTCGCTTCCACCCCGTTCCAGATCTTCGCCGCCGGCATCTCCCGCGGTATGCAGGCCTTCGGTGTTGACGGCACGCTCGCTACCGTCTTCATGACCATGAACGTCTCCGCTCTGGCCCTGACCTCGCTCGACGCCGTCGCCCGCATCGCCCGCACCTCGTTCTCCGAGTTCTTTGCCCAGACCAACGACGCCCTGGCCATCGAGTCCAAGGCCGGCTACATGAAGGTCCTCGGCAACCCCTGGTTCGCCACGGTCGTCACCCTGCTTCCCGGTCTCGCCCTCGCTTTTGGTGGCTATGCCAACATCTGGCCGCTCTTTGGTGCTTCCAACCAGCTGCTCGGCGGCATGACCATGATCACCCTCGCCGTGTTCTGCAAGTGCACCGGCCGCAAGGGCTGGATGCTCTACGTGCCCGTCGTCTTCCTGCTCTGCTGCACCTTCACCTCGCTGGTCCAGAGCGCCATGGGCTGCATGGCCGCTGTCCAGGCTTACGGCTTCTTCGGCACCATCCCGGCTACCGCCACCACGGCCGCCGTCTCCGTCGCCGCCACCAAGGGCCTGCAGCTTGTCTTCGCCGTCCTGCTGATGGTCCTGGGCCTCATCGTCGCCGTCAACTGCCTCAAGGAGCTCTTCGGCAAGGAGGCCGGTTCCATGCCCGACGAGGAGCCCGAGTGGTCCGAGATGGGCAAGGCCGAGTACGGCCGCGCCGCTGCCGCTGAGGCTCCTGCCGACGCCGAGGCCGCCAAGGCTTAGTCGACCTGACGAGTTGAACGCCACATCTATATGACTCGGAAAGACCGGGTCCGCGACTTCGCGGGCTCGGTCCTTTTTTCATGCAAAAGCGGGTGATGCTCGAGTGTTCTCGCAGATGTTTTGCGTGGATAAGGGCGCGCGTTGTACCATATAGACGTATATGTGTACATATGAAAGGGGCCGCGTGGCCAAGACGGTATATTCCGATAACCAAAATAATGTCGATGCCCTGGCTGAACGTCTGAGCAGCCAGACGTCGCTTTCTGCTGAGCGTGCCAAGCTGGTTGCCTACGACCTGCTTTGCCGCAAGGCGCTCAAGATTAAGTCGAGTGCGCTGGCGCAGATTTTCCGCTCCGTCGATAAAGAGTGCGACACCAAGGCGATGCGCGATGAGCTTATCGCGGCAAATATCGTGACCAAGATCGAGGGTAGCGGCATTAACGGGCGCCCGGCGTTCTATACCATCAATGCCGAGATCCGCGATGCCCAGGAGCAGCCTGCCGAGTCCGTCGAAGATTTTGTCGTCGACGATTTCGCTGACGTGCCTGCTGTGGAAGAAGTTGCTCCGCGTGGGCATGTCGATACCGATGAGTTGCTCGATGAGAACGTCGTGCGTGCCTTTACGGCCAAGGCAGGACGCGGCGGTTTTGGTGGGGGTGGCAAGCGCGATGCGCAGCGCCGCGCCCAGCTCGAGCGCTTCCGTCGCGCCGTTGCTCAAAAGGGCGAGACGGATGCCGAGGCCGTCGAGGAAAAGCCCGTCGGGATGCAGGAGCCGACTCGCACTCAAGAACATGCTGAGATCCAGGAGCCCAAGCGTCGCCGCGGTGCCCACTTTAAGGCCGAGCAGCGAGGTATTGCATGCGAGGTCCAGGATTCCGTCGAGGCTGCTGACGCGTCCGATGAACCGGTCAAGAAGGCTCCGGGTTCATGCCGTCCCGGACGTGGTTTTGCGGGGCGCGCGTATCCCGTAAGGCGTCAGGAGAAGAGCGAACCGGCTTCGACCACTCAGGGCGAGAAGGACGAGAAGGCCGTTGAGCCGGTGGCTCGCGAGCAAAAGCCTGTTGAGCCGCAGCTTGAGGTTGATGCCGAGGCCAAGGGCCAGCAGCCTACTGATGAGCAGACGGAGCAGGGCGCGTCGAGCAAGCCTCGCCGCCGTCGCCATCGTGGGGGCCGCAGTTCCCATGCCGAGACTGCAACCGAGAAGACCACGCCGCAGAACGAGGATGCGAAGGCCGAGGTTTCTTCGGGGCAGCCTAAGCGCCAGTCAGCGAAGGAGAGCAAGTCCGATCGTCCGCAGAAGCAGGCGTCTATGCCGAAGCGCGAGCGCAATCCCCAAGGCGATTCTAAGCGCAAGTCTCAGAAGAAGCCGGAGTCTGCCGCAGTAGATACTGCTGCCCAGCAGCCCAAGTCGGCAGTCCACGGCGAGGTCTCGGCGTTTGCCCTTGCCCGCGTTTTAGGCAGGCAGCTGCTCAAAGTTGTCCCTACGCCTACGGCGCTCTCTAAGATCAAGGAGCAGCAGACACAGATCGTAAAGGTTGAGGGCAAGGACGGCAAAAAGGCTCCGCAGCGCACTCAGCACAACGAGATGTCCAACCGCAAGATTGCCGAGGAAATCGCAATCATCCAGGCTTGGATCGAGCAGAACCGAGGTGCCGATACGCCGGTTGCCTCGCGCCGCCAGCGTGCCTACCAGATCTTTAACGACGAGAAGGCTTTTGACGGCAAGCACGGTGAGCGCCTGATCAGACGTATGACCGAAAAGGGCATCAGCATGCAGGCGATCAAGGTCGCCCCCAATCGCCCCGTGCACTTTACGGGCTTCTTTACGCTGGGTGCCGACAAGCCGTTCATTATGGTCGAGAACCTGGATACCTATGACGAGATCGTCAAGCTCCTGCGCGGACGCAAACATGCCAAGCTCTTTGGCATCAAAGTGGGCGGCGTGATTTTTGGCGGCGGCTGCAAAGCGAGCGTCTCGCATGCCCTGGACGATTATCTGGCCGAGATTGGCTATCGCTTTAACTACGTCTACTACGTGGGCGATATCGATCGCGAGGGCGCGCGCATCGTCGAGCAGACTCGCAATGCCAATGTGGTTGAGATTCGCCTGCATGCCGGCATGTATCGCGCTATGCTCGCCGAGCATAAGCGTCGCGTGAAGGCCGGCGGAGAGTGCGAGCCCGCGGCTGCCAACCAGGGTGTGCCGCAGAACCTGGCAGCGACGATCAAGGATCTGCCCATGGTTACGCGCGTGCAGTTCCGCAACGTGCTGCGCGAGGGCGGGCGCATTCCGCAGGAGATTCTGATGACCGCAGACTATCGGGATGGCGACTCGGGAAGCTTCGATCGCATGCTGAACAACTAGGGCGTTCGGCCCCGGGAGAGTGGGGCCACCGGCTTAGGTTTCCTGCTCTACAGTCCTGCTCACGACGGAGGCCACATTAAGTGGCCTCCTGTTCGTGCGGAACTCGCGATAAACCTAAGCCGGTGTCCCCACTCTCCCGGGGCCTGCGGCTACTTGGTTGTCGCATGCGGCTCGCTGTTCGGAACTGGGCTGATATTTTCTAGATGAAAGGCGCTCTTGGTCCTTATGGGCCTGGGGCGCCTGTCTTTTAAAGGTAGATTTTTGGGAGGCCGGCACTTGGGGACGTTCCTTTAGTGCCGGCACTTTAGGAACGTCCCCAAGTGCCGGCTGTGGGACGGAGGGATTCCGCGTCCGCCTTTTCGGCGGCCGCGTGCCGCTGCGTCGCTTCGCTCCTTGCGTGCTGCGCTGGAAAACGCTTCGCGTTTCCTCAGCTCCGCACCCTTGCGGGTTCTCGAATCCCTCCGCTTGCCCACAAGAAAGCGCCCTGGGCCGTTATGGGCTCAGGGCGCTCAATTTTAATGGCTGGGACGGAGGGATTCGAACCCCCAACAGCCGGCACCAAAAACCGGAGTTCTACCGTTGAACTACGTCCCAATGTGTGGTGTTGCCCAAAAGCAACTCGTTTAGTTTACCTAATCTGCGAGGGCATCGCAAACGCCATCGAGTAGGCGTACGGCGAGTGTCTGCGCGTCGCTGGCCGTGAAGGTGCCGTTGTAGCGCGTCATGCCCGTGAGCTCAATGCGAATGCGAGCCGGCTTCTGCTGCGCGGCGACATTGGCGGTGCGGATGCGCTGGGCCAGGTTGTGGCACTCGGCGAGGGCGATCGTGGCGCGCGGCGCTGCATCTGCGGGCAGCTCATCGCTTGCGATCTCGAGCACCAGGTCAACGTCGGTTGGGACCTCGGAGTCGCAGAGCATCATGCCGCTGTTGTCGGTCGTTGCCGTGGCGATATTCCACATGCGCGACGCAACGCTGCGTGCGATGGGGTCCTCGCCGATAACGGCAATCTGGAAGCGCTCGAGCACGTTGGCGGCGCGAGCAAAACCGATACGGGACTCGGCTTCGGTGACCGAGGGCTTGCCCTCCCACACATGGTGCAGGCGGTTGATGTAGGCGTAGGTGTCCTGGAAGGCCATGCCGTCGGCAAACAGGCCGACATTTTCCTGGAACTGCTGCAGGGCGGCCTCGGTATGCGGACCAAAGTAGCCGTCGTCTTCGCCACAGGCAAAGCCCAAAACGTTGAGAGCGCGCTGCAGGGCCTGCACATCGGCGCCATGGAAATTGGGCATGCGCAGATAGAGAGTGCGGTCGCCCAGCTTATACGAAGCGTCTACAAGGGCGCTCCAGCAGGGGATATCGACGGCATGACCGTCAGCAAGGCCGCTGTCGAGCCTGAAGGTGCTGACGGCCTGCTCAGTGGTGGCTCCAAAGTACTTGTCGGTGACTTCGGCGGCATCAATCGTGTAGCCGAGCTGCAGGAGACGAGACTGCACGTCCTCGACGGCTGCTCCTTGCATGCCCGTTGTAATAGGTTCCATGAACGAACCCCTTTCGGCGTACCATTCGTACTATTTGAGCGTCTGTCGGATAGACAACGCAAAGGGATGCATAAACATGCACTCAACAGTGTAGCAAGTTGTGCCTAAATACGCTGCTGACAGGTTTTATAACCCCCGTTAGTTAAGACGCTCCACAAAGAAATCTGCCATGGAGAGGAACAGCTCGCGTGCGTGCGGATCAAGCTCAACGTTCTCGATGGCCGCTTTGGCCTTAGCGGTCAGGTCGAGCGCGTAAGTGTGGGCGTAATCGATGGAGCCGGTCTCCTGGAAGATCTCCACGGCGCGTGCGAGCTGCGCGGGATCATCGGTGCCCGAGGAAAGAATCGCCTCGACCTCGTCGTGGTGGCGCTCATCAGAGAGGGCGTGTACGGCGACAAGCGTGCGCTTGCCCTCGGTGATGTCGGTGCGGAAGTCCTTGTTGGCGGCTTCCTTAGTGCCGACAAGGTTGAGCAGGTCGTCCTGAATCTGAAAGGCGAGGCCTGTGTGTAGGCCAAAGGCGCGCAGCGCTTCGATTTGCTCATCGCTGCCGCCGCCGATAATGGCTCCGGCGGCAAGCGGCGTGGCTCCGCTGTAAAACGCGGTCTTGTGCGTCGCCATGTCCAGGTAGTCATCAACCGAGATATCAAAGCGCCCGTCACGGACCCAACCCAGGTCGAGCGCTTGACCCTCGATGGTGCGGACGATCATCTCGGTAAGCTCGTGGAGCACGCGCAGCTTCACGTCGGACTCCAGCGTGGGGTCGTCGAGAACCGTCTTGGTGACCATGGTGAGCGCCAGGTCGCCGCAATTGATGGCAAGGCCCGTGCCCTCGGTAAGGTGCATGCAGGGCTTGCCTCGACGAAGCTGTCCGTTGTCGGCGATGTCGTCGTGGATCAGCGCGCCCGACTGGAAATGCTCGATGGCTGCCGCGGCGCTGCGGGCGCTCTCAAAGCTACCGCCCACTGCGGTTGCGGCGAGCATACAGATAAGCGGGCGGTGGCGCTTACCGGCGTTGGCCGTAAAAGCCGAGAGCGGCGCATACAGGTAGCGCTCGATATCGGCAGAGGTCGCCTGTCCGTCAAAGAACGTGGCCAGATAGTCGTTAATCTGGTCAAAGTGCTGGGCTAAAAAGCTGGTAAACGGACTGGACACGGGTTCTCGCATTCTTTCTGAGGTTGCGTTGATGCAATATGCAGACAACATATTGCCACATTAGGGCGTTTGGCGCGGCAGTTTTGGCGATTTGGGACAACGGGCGTGCGTTTGATGGAGCGCGCCTAAATCAGCCCAAAATGCTCGAGCGCCGCAACGACACCGTCGTGATCGACGGTGTCGGTCACGTAATCGGCCTTATCCTTGAGATAGTCCGGCGCATTGCCCATGGCGATACCGACATCGACGGCGTTCATCAGCGAGACGTCATTGCTGGCGTCGCCGATGCCGTATACGGTTCCGTGGTGGGGATCGAGGGCGTCGAGTACAGACTGGATGCCCCCGCGCTTCGTGCATTCGCGGGGCGAGATTTCAGTTACCTCGAGTTCGAGCTCGTTAAAGCACAGCAGCGGCTCAAGTGCCTTATCTTGAGCGATGTGGTTGGCGAGTGATGTAGACATCAAGATCTTGTAGACACTGTAATGTTGCAGCTGCGTGACTGCGTCGCCCAGGGTGCGCGCGTATCCGGGAGCATCGGGCGCATCGGCACTCATGCGCACGACGCCGTTGAGGCCCTCAAAGCGGATGACCTCGCCCGATTGCTCAAGGTAGGGGGCAAGACGCTGCAGCATACTGGGCGTCATCGACAGATCGCGAATTGCGTGTCCGTTGACCTCGGCGTAACCGCCCGCAAGACAGACGATGCCGGTCCAAGGCAGCTCAAGAAGTTTGGGGTGGATGCAGCTCAGGGTGCGTCCCGTGCAGATAAAGGCCATGTTGCCGTTGGCGACAAACTCGCGGATTGCCTGCGAAACCGCCTCGTTGGGATAGGGGGAGAGGTCCCGCTCGTCTTCGGGAAGGTCTTGGGCGAGCCTGGGGTCTTGCCAGGCGAGCGTTCCGTCGATATCGAAGAAGCAAATAGCGCCGCGCTTATGGGCTGCGCTGGCGGCAGGGGAGGCCGAGGTGGTGGGCACAAATTCCGGCTCGAGGCCCATGATCTGGTCAAAATGCTCTTTAACGCGGGGAACGGAGATGCCGATGACCACCTGGGCGGTCTTGCCCGTAATGATGAGGCCCTTGGCGCCCACCGCGACAAACGACGCGTTATCTGCAACGATGGAAGGGTCTGCGACCTCGACGCGCAGGCGCGTGGCGCAGTTGGTTGCGCCCACGATATTGCCAACGCCACCTAAAAGCTGAATTACCCGCTCAGCGAGGACGTGATCTTGATTGGATCGACTATCGACCTCGTCATTGGGGGATTGCTCTTTGGCAAAGTCGCTTCCCGTTAAACAATCGATTGCCGCGCGATTGGCGACATGATCCTCGCGGCCCGGTGTCTTAAGGTCATAGACCAAGATGAGTGCTCGAAAACTAACAAAAAAGATGAGGCTAAAGGCAAGGCCGATACCGAGCGCCAAAAGATAGGCACCGGCATGCGTGCGCATGAGCGGAATAAAGTTGAAGGCTGCCATCTCCATCAGGCCGCCCGAGAAGATGCCGACGATGCCAAAGAGATTCATGGTTGTGGCAAGGCAAGACGATAAGACGGCGTAGAGCAAAAAGAGCCCGGGGTGGGTGAACATAAAGAGAAACTCGAGTGGCTCGGTAACGCCGCAAACCACCGAGGCGACGATGGCGGGCAAAAGGATGACCTTAAGGCCGGCGCGGCGCTCTGGTTTTGCGGTGGAGTAGAACGCGGCTGCGATGGCGGGAAGGCCAAAGAGCTTGACCCAGCCGGTGGCGGTAAAACCGGCCCACGGCGCAAGTTCATTAAGGGGGCGCGTGCTATGGGAGAGGATGGGGAGCAAGCTGCTCCACGTGGCGTAGATGCCGTCGTTAATGACCAGGTTGTCGTAGTAGATCGGCATGTAGAGCAGGTGGTGCAGCCCCATGGGCTCGAGCGCTCGCTCCAAAAGCACAAAGATGCCCACGCCAAAGGGGCCGACGCTCGTAAGTGCATGGCGCAGCGTTTCGGTCATTGCGTATACGGAGGGCACGATGGCGGCCGAGATAGCGGCAAGGGCAAACACGGCAAAAAAGCTGATGAGGTAGACCAGCGAGGAGCCCGAGAAGGTGCCGAGCCAATCGGGAACCTTGGCATCGTAGAAGCGGTCATGGATGGCGACGACGGTTGCCGATACCGCCAGCGGGCCGATAATGCCGGTGTCGAGCGTCTTGATGCCGTCGATGATGGTGATGCCGCTAGCGGAGGTCAAAGACGACGGGTACTTAAGTCCAAGATTGTCTCCGCTCAGCTTAATGATCTCGCTCAAAAAGAAGCAGTAGGCAAAATAGGCGACGAGAGCCTCGAGGCAGCAACGAGCCGGTTGTTTTTGGGCAAGACCGATGGGCAGCGCTACGGCAAAAAGGAGCGGGAGGCGTTTAAAGACCGTCCACGAGCCGCGCTGGATGATGGTCCAAAAAGCGTACCAAGGGGTTCCGTATACGGCGAGATCGCCGACGATGTCCGCAGTCGTTGCGAGAGCGGAGACGCCGACCATGAGGCCTGATATAGAAAACAGCATGGCGGGCGCGAACATTGCCCCGCCAAAGCGTTGGATTTTTTGCAGCATGTTCTGCCTTCCGAATATCGAGGCGCGTTGCGCGTGGGGAAACGTTTAAACAATGGATTCATTGTAGAGGACCAGACGATTGTCGTACCGGCAGTTTTGAGCGAAACCGATTTGGGCATGACAGAAACCGTCAACGGTTAAATCCTGTCGCTTTACCGATATTCGGTTTAAACAACTTTAAGAAATGCTATCGTGCCTAGCCGGAAATGAATAATGTAGAGGTGAAACAATGCCAAAAGCGATATACGAAGGAATCTACCGAGAAATACGCTCGCGCATCATTAATGGGACCTATGCGTTTCAGGAGATGCTGCCAACCGAAGCCGAGCTGACCGCGGAGTTCGGATGCACTCGCAATACCGTCCGTCGCGCCTTGGGTATGCTGGCCGACGGGATGTTTGTGCAGCCCATACACGGCAAGGGCGTGCGCGTTATTTGGCTTAAGGGCGAAACCGACATGTTGGGCGCACTCGAAGAGGTTGAGTCGTTTGGCGAGTTTGCAAAGCGCAACAATGCCGTTGCATCTACGGACGTTAAGTCTTTCGAACATCTGGTTTGCACCGAGCAACTCTCTCGTCACCTGGGCTTTAAGGTGGGCGAGGAGTTGATTCGCGTAGTGCGTGTCCGAAGCCTCAACGGCAACGCGCGCCAAGTGGACCATGGCTATTTTTTGGCGTCGATCGCCAAGGGCCTGACTCCCGAGATCGCGGCAGATTCTATTTACGGCTATCTGGAGCACAAGCGCGGTGTCAAAGTGATGGCGAGCCGTCGTACGGTGAGTGTCGAGCTCGCCAACGATGAGGACTGCAGCTATCTTGACCTCGGCAAATACAACTGCGTTGCCGTCATGGAGAGTCAGTCGTACACCTCGGACGGCATCTTGTTTGAGGTGACGCACACTCGCACACACCCCGAGATCTTCCATTACCGTGTCAATTCCAAGCGATAGCCGGCTAGCTCGCAGCCTGACGAGACTCATGGCCTCAAAGAGAAAACGCCCGGTCAAACCGACGGTACATCGGCTTGACCGGGCGTTTTCTCTGCATTCGATAACAAATAATTGTTTATACAAAACTTGTCAAGTATCAAGTTGAAATTACCGTTCACCGAAGTTTTTCTACCGCTCTAGTAATACTTGTTCAAACAACTAGCCAAATAGCGTATCGTTCAAATCAGCAAAAGGGGCAAAGTCCCCGAGCCAATCTCCGAAGGCGGCGGCAAAGGGTGCCGCCACGGTGTGAAAGGGTGGATTGTAATGAAGAACGAAATGAGCAGAAGGCAGTTCCTGGGCTTTGCTGGTTCCGCGGCTGCAGTTCTTGGTCTGGGCCTCGTGGGTTGCGGTGGTTCTGCCGGCTCCGGCTCCTCTGCTTCTGGTGACGCTGCCGAGGTCTACTTCCTCCAATTCAAGCCCGAGGTCGACAAGGAGTGGAAGGAGATCGCCAAGGCCTATAAGAAGGAGAAGGGCGTCGAGGTCAAGATCGTGACCGCTGCCTCCAACACCTACGAGGAGAAGCTCAAGTCCGAGATGTCCAAGAGCTCCGCTCCGACCCTGTTCCAGGTCAACGGCCCCACCGGTCTTAAGAACTGGAAGGATTACTGCGCCGACCTGTCCGATACCAAGCTCCGCGGTGAGCTCATTGACGACTCCCTGGCTCTGCAGTCCGACGGCAAGGATGTGTGCATCGACTGGGTTCAGGAGAGCTTCGGCATCATCTACAACAAGCAGCTGCTCGAGAAGGCTGGCTACAAGGCCGAGGACATCAACTCCTTCGACAAGCTGAAGGCTTGTGCCGACGACATCCAGGCCCGCAAGGACGAGCTTGGTGTCGAGGGTGCCTTCACTTCCGCCGGCATGGACGACTCCTCCAGCTGGCGCTACACCACCCACCTTGCCAACATGCCGCTCTTTTACGAGTTTGAGAAGGAGCACAACCAGGAGGACGACGAGATCAAGGGTGAGTTCCTCGACAACTACAAGCAGATCTTCGACCTGTACATCACCGACTCCACCTGTGATCCTTCGCAGCTTGCTTCCAAGACCGGCGACGACGCCACCAACGAGTTCGCAACCGGCAAGGCCGTCTTCTACCAGAACGGCTCTTGGGCCTACTCTGACCTCGTCAAGGCCGGCATGACCGACGATCAGATTGGCATGATGCCGATCTACATCGGTGTTGACGGCGAGGAGAACCAGGGCCTGTGCTCCGGCGGCGAGAACTACTGGTGCGTCAGTTCCCAGGCTTCCGAGGATGCCCAGAAGGCCACCGAGGACTTCATGTATTGGTGCGTCACCGCTGACACCCCGACCAGCATCATCGCCGACAAGATGGGTCTGACCGCTCCGTTCAAGAGCGCCAAGGAGACCACCAACGTCTTCTCGCAGCAGGCCGTTGCCATGGCCAAGGACGGCAAGAAGACCGTCGCTTGGGACTTCGTCTACATTCCCTCCGAGGAGTGGAAGAAGAACCTCAAGCAGGCTCTGATTGCCTACGCTGCCGATAACAGCAAGTGGGACGGCGTCAAGAACGCCTTCGTCGATGGCTGGAAGACCGAGAAGGCCGCTTCCGAGTAAGCAGTTGCTGCCCAAACTATCTGATTAGCGACAGGGGGCGGGCAGACGTTGGTTTGCCCGCCCCCTGCATATTGAAAGGACCCTTTTATGGGCAAAGCACTCAAGCGCTGGTGGCCGCTCTTTATGCTGCCCACGTGCCTGGCGTTTATGATCGGGTTCGTGATCCCTTTTATCCAGGGCTTCTATCTCTCGTTCTGCCAGTTTATTATCATTAGTAACGCGCACTTTGTCGGTATCGAGAACTACGTGCGCGCGCTGTCCGATCCGCAGTTCTCCACGTCGTTCTTCTTTACCGTGGCGTTTGCCTTCCTGTCGACGGTGCTCATCAACGTGATCGCCCTGGCCATTGCGCAGGCGCTCACCCGCAAGGCGCTCAAAGGCACCAACATCTTCCGTACGATCTTCTTTATGCCTAACCTGATCGGCGGCATCGTGCTGGGCTACATTTGGCAGATTCTGATCAACTGCCTGCTCTCCAACGTGGGCGCCCAGCTCATCGCTCTTAACTCTGCTGCTGGCTTCTGGGGCCTTATCATCCTGACCCTGTGGCAGCAGGTCGGCTACATGATGATCATCTACATCGCTGGTCTGCAGTCCATTCCGTCCGACTACATCGAGGCCGCCAAGGTCGACGGCGCTACGGCATGGCAGACGTTTTGGAAGGTTAAGATCCCTAACCTGATGCCGACCATCACCATCTGCCTGTTCCTGTCCATCACCAACGGCTTTAAGCTGTTCGACCAGAACCTCGCCCTCACCGGCGGCGCCCCCGCGCACTCCACCGAGATGCTCGCCCTGAACATCTACAACACGTTCTATTCGCGTGCCGGTATCGCATGGCAGGGCATTGGTCAGGCCAAGGCGGTTATCTTCTGCATCCTGGTCGTGGCCATCTCCATGATCCAGCTTAAGGCCACGAGGTCCAAGGAGGTGCAGCAGTAATGAAACGCGATAAGGTTATCAACCGCGCGCTCTCGATTTTCTTTACGATCCTGTCGCTCGCGTGGATCTACCCCGTGTTCATGATTGCGCTTAATTCTTTTAAGAAAGCGACCGCAATCAGCACCACCACGGCATTCGATCTGCTCACGCCCGAGACGTTCAACGGCCTCGCAAACTACATGCACGCCCTTAACGAGCAGGGCTTTGCCTCGGCATTTATGTACTCGCTCATCATCACGGTCACGTCGGTCGTGCTGATCTTGGTGTGCTGCTCCATGTGCGCTTGGTACGTGGTTCGTGTCAACAACAAGATCTCGAACTTCTTCTATTACCTGTTCGTGTTCTCGATGGTCGTGCCGTTCCAGATGCTCATGTTCACGCTGTCCAATTTGGCGGACCGCATCGGCTTCAACACGCCGTTCAACATCTGCTTTATCTACCTCGGCTTTGGCGCGGGCCTGGCGGTCTTTATGTTCGCCGGTTTTGTAAAGAACATCCCGCTCGAGATCGAGGAGGCGGCCATGATTGATGGCTGCAACCCGGTCCAGGTGTTCTTTAAGATCGTCCTTCCCATCATGAAGCCCACCTATCTTTCGGTCGGCATCCTCGAGACCATGTGGGTCTGGAACGACTATCTGCTGCCCTACCTTACGCTCGACTCCACCAAGTACAAGACCATTCCTATCTTGATCCAGTACTTCCGCGGCGGCTACGGCCACGTCGAGCTCGGCCCCATGATGGCCTGCATCATGATGGTCGTTATCCCCATCGTTATCATGTACATCCTCTGTCAGAAGTACATCATCGACGGCGTGGTGGCAGGTGCCGTCAAGGGCTGATGCCGTAACTGTTTTGCAAGTTTCTGCGGCGCCCCTCAGCGCGGCGCCGCATATCGAAAGGTAGAGACATGGCCGAGATCGTTCTCAAACATGTTCAGAAGGTGTATCCCAACAACGAGTCAAAAAAGAAGGGCTTCTTTGGCAAAAAGAAGAAGACCGAGGAGAAGAAGCACAACCTCAAGGTTACCGAGGACGGTGTGCTCGCTGTAGAGGACTTCAACCTCACCGTTCACGACCAGGAGTTCGTCGTCCTCGTTGGCCCCTCTGGCTGCGGTAAGTCCACGACGATGCGCATGGTCGCCGGCCTGGAGGACATTACCTCGGGCGATGTGCTCATCGACGGCAAGCGTGTCAACGACGTGGCGCCCAAGGACCGCGACATCGCCATGGTGTTCCAGAGCTACGCTCTGTACCCCAATATGACGGTGTACGAGAACATGGCATTTACGCTCGAGCTCAAGAAGGTTCCCAAGGACGAGATCGACCGCAAGGTTCGCTCTGCTGCCGAGATTCTGGGCATTACCGAGTACCTCGACCGTAAGCCCAAGGCGCTCTCCGGCGGCCAGCGCCAGCGTGTCGCTATCGGCCGCGCCATCGTGCGTGACCCCAAGGTCTTCCTGATGGACGAGCCGCTGTCCAACCTGGACGCCAAGCTTCGTAACCAGATGCGTGCCGAGCTCATTAAGCTGCGCCACGAGATCAAGGGCACGTTCATTTATGTTACTCACGACCAGACCGAGGCTATGACCCTCGGTGACCGTATCGTGGTCATGAAGGACGGCGTTGTCCAGCAGATCGCCACGCCGCAGGAGGTCTTCAACCATCCCGCGAACATCTTCGTCGCCGGCTTCATCGGCGTGCCGCAGATGAACTTCTTCGATGCCCAGCTGGTGCGCTCGGGCAACGGCTTTACCGTCAAGACCGAGGATATGAACGTGGCGCTCGCCCCCGAGACTTGCGCTCAGCTTGCCCTCAACTGGGACGGCGGCGACGTGAAGGAGATTACGGCCGGCGTGCGTCCCGAGCAGATCCTGCTTGCCGACAAGGGCGAGGAGGGCGCGCTCCAGGGTACCGTCGAGGTGACCGAGCTCATGGGCTCGACCGAGCATGTCCACGTGACCGCTCCCGACGGCCAGTTTGTCCTGATTATCCCCGTCGTCGACCTCGAGGCCAAGGGCGCGCTCAAGGCTGGCGACACCATCTGGTTCAAGTTCGAGAAGAACGCGACCCACCTCTTCGATAAGGTCTCTGGCAAGAACCTTATCTAGGCCCGGTGCATCCAGGCCCTCCCTTTGTGCGGCTGCGGTATTGCCATCCTTTTGCCGCGGTCACATATAAGGCTCCCCTCCCGTCCACTGGGCGAGAGGGGAGCCTTTCTTTGTGTTGGGGCTGTCTGACCGGTCGTTTGTCTCGATCTGTAACAGGTAGGGCCGATTTCGGACGTTAGATGTTACAGATCGAGACGGTCCCGCTGAGCTAACCATTTCATCTAAATCTGTAACACCAAAGGTGAATTTCAGCTGCTAGATGTTACAGATTGAGATAAACCCAAGGGGAGGGGCCGGTATGTCTCAATCTGTAACAGCTGGGACCGTTTTTACCGAGTAGTTGTTACAGATCGAGATTGTTTGGCCGAGTTGGGTCGCAGGGTAACGTGCGGGCACAAAAAGCGGAGCCGTGTTGCCACGACTCCGTTTCTCAAGAGGATGGGTAAGGGAAGCGAAATTAGCTCAGGTGCCAAATCTCGTCGTTGTACTGGGAGATCGTGCGGTCAGACGAGAAGGTGCCGGCGTTGGCGATGTTGATCAGTGCCTTGCGCATCCAAGCGTCCTGGTCCTCGTAGTCTGCCAGCACGCGCTCCTTGGTCTGGATGTACTCCTCAATGTCGAGCAGGGCCATAAACCAGTCCTTGCCCTTGATGTCGTCGTGCAGACGCTGCAGGCGCTCGGCGTTGCCGGTCGCCATAAAGGCGGGGTTGGTGATGAAGTCCACCAGCAGCTTGATGCCGGGCTTGCGATAGAGCGCGCCGGCGTCATAGCTGCCGTCGGCGTAGAGCTGTTCGACCTGCTTGGAGGAAGCGCCAAAGGTGTAGATGTTCTCGTCACCCACGAGCTCGGCGATCTCGACATTGGCACCGTCAAGCGTGCACAGGGTCAAAGCGCCGTTGAGCATGAACTTCATGTTGGAGGTTCCGCTCGCCTCCTTGGAGGCCAGGCTGATCTGCTCGGAGATGTCGGCGGCGGGGATCACGCGCTCGGCAGCAGTGACGTTGTAGTTCTCAATCATGACAACCTGCAGGTAGGGGGCCACATCGGGATCGTTTGCGATCCACTGGGAAAGCGTCAGGATCAAATGGATGATGTCCTGTGCGATGGTGTAGGCAGGTGCCGCCTTGCCGCCAAAGATGATGGTGACGGGGTGCTTAGGTCTGTTACCGTTCTTGATGTCGAGGTACTTCCAGATGATGTAGAGCGCGAGCATCTGCTGGCGCTTGTACTCGTGGATACGCTTGACCTGAACATCGATGATGGCGTTGGAGGGAATGGTCACACCCTGCTCGAGCGCCATGAACTGGCGCATGATGGCCTTGGCTTCGGTCTTGGTGGCAGCCAGGCGCTCAAGAACATCCTTGTTGTCAACGAACTCGGCAAGCTTGCTCAGGTCGCCGGTGCTGCGCCAATCGGTGCCGATTACATCGTCGAGCAGGCTGGCGAGCGCGGGGTTGGCGCCGTGGATCCAACGACGGAAGGTGATGCCGTTGGTCTTGTTGGAGAACTTTTCGGGATAGATCTCGTAGAACGGGTGAAGCTCGGTGTCCTCCAGAATCTTGGTGTGGAGCGCGGCGACGCCGTTGATGGAGAAGCCAAAGTGGATGTCCATGTGAGCCATGTGGACGGTGTCGTGCTCGTCGATGATGGCGACGCGCGGATCATCGTGCTCGGCCTTGGCAACCTTGTCGAGCTTGACGATGATGTCGGCGATGGCGGGCGAGACCTTCTGCAGGCTGGCGAGCGGCCACTTCTCGAGTGCCTCGGCAAGGATCGTATGGTTGGTGTAGGCGACCATGGAGCGCACGATGGTAACGGCCTCGTCAAACTCGATGTCGTGCTCGGTGGTGAGCAGGCGGATGAGCTCGGGAATGACCATGGTGGGGTGCGTGTCGTTGATCTGGACCACGGCGTAGTCGGCCAGATCGTGCAGGTTGCTGCCGCGCTCGACGGCCTCGTCGATCAGGAGTTGGGCGGCGTTGCTCACCATGAAGTACTCCTGGTAGATACGAAGCAGGCGGCCCTGCTCGTCGGAATCATCCGGATAGAGGAACAAGGTGAGGTTCTTGGCGATCTTCGTCTTATCGAAGTCGATGGAGCTGCCGGGGACCAGGCCGTCGTCGACACTTGCCAGGTCAAACAGACGCAGGCGGTTCTTGGTGGGCTGGCCGTAACCGGGCACATCGATGTTGACGAGCTTGGAGGTGACGGCAAAATCGCCAAACTCGACGGTGTAGGAACGGTCGTCATCGATCAGGATGTCCTGCTCGCCAAGCCATTCGTCGGGGACGGCCTTCTGCTGATTGTCGACAAAGCGCTGACGGAACAGGCCGTAATGGTAATTGAGGCCCACACCGTCGCCGGTAAGGCCCAGCGTGGCAATGGAATCCAAGAAGCACGCGGCCAGGCGACCCAGGCCGCCGTTGCCCAGCGACGGTTCGGCCTCAAATTCCTCAATCTTGTTGAGGTCGTGGCCGGCAGCGGTGAGCTGGTCTTTGACCTCGGCATAGATGCCAAGGTCGATCATGTTGTTGATCAGCAGTTTGCCAATCAAAAACTCAGCAGAGATGTAATAGAGCTTTTTCTTGCCATTGTTGAGCGGGCAGGCGGCGGAGCGCTCCTGTACGAGCTTGACCAGCAGTTTGTAAATGCGGCGGTCATCGAGTTGCTCGAGCGAAGTTCCAAAGGACTGCTCGGCAAGATCCGCAAGATCGATACGGGGCATGTTTCCTCCTGTGGTGAGTTGACGACATGTCAGAAATTCATAAGAGGCCCGCGCGAGGGGATTGGGGTGGCCTCGCGCGGGAAAAGCAAGCGCGTCCGCACGGTGGGGAGGGGTCGGGCGCGGTAGCTCCTATTGAGGAAGCTCGATTTCGGCTTCCGACGGGATGCGGAAGTAGGTCTCGGTCCAGTCGGTGAGTTTGTGCTCGAGCTCGCGGGTGATGGCGCCGTCGAGCATGCGCCAGGTCCAGTTGCCGCCCAGCGTGGCAGGGGTGTTGATGCGCGCTTCGTTGCCCAAGTTGAGCAGGTCCTGCATGGTGTAGATGCACGTGTCGCTCACGCTGGCGGCGATGGTGCGATTGAGTGCATCTGCCATGGGTTCGCCGGCCTGCTGATGGGTGTACAGGGCTGCCTGCTCGCGCTGACGCGGGGTGGCCGTTCCCTCAAACCAACCGCGCGCCGTCTCGTTGTCGTGGGTGCCCACATAGGCGACGGTGTTGGCGATGTAGTTATGCGGCAGGTAGTACGAGTTGGTGCCCTCAAAGGCAAACTGCAGGATCTTCATGCCGGGGAAGCCCGAGTTGTCGCGCATGTCGATGACGCCGGGGGTGAGGAAGCCCAGGTCCTCGGCGATGATGGGCAGCGTGCCGAGCTTTTCCTCGAGCGTCTTGAAGAACTTGAGGCCGGGACCCTGCGTCCACGAACCGTAGGATGAATCGGGCGAGGAGAACGGCACCTCCCAATAGGCTTCGAAGCCGCGGAAGTGATCCAGGCGGATGACGTCGTACATGTCGAGGGCGGCGCGAATGCGGTCCTCCCACCAGGAGAAGCCGTCGGACTCCATGGCGTCCCAGTCGTAGATGGGGTTGCCCCAGTACTGGCCGGTGGCCGAGAACTGGTCGGGCGGCGTGCCGGCGACGCTCACGGGATTGCCGGCGGCGTCGATCTTAAAGAGCTCAGGCGTCGCCCACATCTCGACGGAGTCACGCGAGACATAGATGGGCAGGTCGCCGATGATGAGAATGTCGCGCTCGTTGGCATAGGCCTTGAGGCGGCTCCATTGGCGGTCGAAGAAATACTGCGTCATCTGGTGGTAGAGCATGCGCGCGGGATGGGCGGCGCAGACCTTGGCAGATGCTTCGCCGCGGGCGCGGAGCTCCGCGGGCCACTCCCAAAACGCCTTGAGACCGCACTCCTCTTTGACGGTCATGAACTCACAGTAGGGGATGAGCCAGTCCTCGTTGGCCTGGATAAAGTCATCGAAATCGGCCGGCTTGTCGGCAGCAAAGCGCTCGGCGGCTCGGTCGAGAATCTGACGGCGGCCGCCAAAGATAGCACCGTAGTCGACATTGCTGGGGTCGGATCCCAGATACACGCCATCGATATCGCGCTGCTCCAGATACCCTGCCTCGATAAGCTCGGCAAAGTCGATAAAGTTGGGGTTGCCCGCACGGGCCGAGAACGACTGATAGGGCGAGTCACCATAGCTCGTCGTCGTAAGGGGCAGAATCTGCCAGTAATGTTGTTTGCACGAGGCGAGAAAATCGACGAAGTCGTAGGCATTCCATCCAAAGCCGCCGATTCCGTATGGTCCGGGCAGAGATGAGACGGGCATGAGGACGCCGCTTGCACGCTCCATGAATGCGCTCACCAACCTTCTTGTTGTGGGGTCGGCCTGCCGATGGGTGTGCAGTCCGCCTCCGATGTTCCGATTCGATACGCCTATTGTAAAACATGTTGTTTAAACATGTACAGGCAAGATAAAAAAGTTGGTCGATTTTCGACGAATGGTTACATGCCATGAAAAAAGCCCCGACCTCACAACGTGAGATCGGGGCAAGAGCGGTATGTAGGTTTTTGCTACTCGGCGTCGGCGAAGCCGTTGGGGTTGTGGCTCTGCCAGTTCCAGCTATCGCGGCACATGTCCGCGATGTCGTACTGGGCCTTCCAGCCCATCATGCGCTCGGCCTTGGAGGCATCGCACCAGTTGGCAGCGATGTCGCCGGCGCGGCGCTCGCGGATCACGTAGGGCAGCTCCTTGCCACAAGCCTTGGAGAAGGCGGCGACGACCTCGAGTACCGAGGTGCCGGTGCCGGTGCCCAGGTTAAAGATCTCGACGCCGGTCTTGCCGTTCATCCAGTTAAGGGCGGCAACGTGACCAGAGGCCAGATCGCACACGTGGATGTAGTCGCGCACGCCGGTGCCGTCGGGGGTGGGGTAGTCGTTGCCAAAGACCTGAACGGCCTCGAGCTTGCCCACGGCGACCTGGGCGACATAGGGCACCAGGTTGTTGGGGATGCCCTTGGGGTCCTCGCCGATCAGACCCGACGGATGGGCGCCGATGGGATTGAAATAACGGAGTAGCACGACGTCCCACTCGGGGTCGGCGGTGTGGACGTCCATAAGGATCTGCTCGATCATCCACTTGGTCCAACCATAGGGGTTGGTCGCGGGCTTCTTGGGATCCTCCTCGGTGACGGGCGGGTTGTCCGGGTCGCCGTAGACGGTCGAGGAGCTCGAGAAGATGATGGACTTGCAGCCATGGTTGCGCATGACGTCGATGAGCACCAGGGTGTTCTCGATGTTGTTGTGGTAGTACTCGACGGGCTTGCTCACCGACTCGCCGACGGCCTTAAAGCCGGCAAAGTGGATGACGCGGTCGATCTGATGGGTATCGAAAATCTTGTTCATCGCATCGCGGTCGAGTACGTTGGCCTCGTAGAAGGTGAGGTTCTTGGCGGCCTCGTCGCCCACGATGGTCTTGACGCGGTCGACGGCGACGGCGCTGGAGTTGGAGAGATCATCGACGATGACGACCTGGTAACCACCCTCGAGCAGCTGAACGACGGTGTGTGAGCCGATAAAGCCGGCGCCACCGGTAACGAGGACGCAGGTGTCTTTGGGGTCGAGTGCTTTGGACATGTAGTCTCCTATCGAATCAGGAACACTTCTTCAGGGGAGTATAGCGCAGGCAGGGACGCCCAAATCGTGCGCTGTAGGAAAAGCAGAGGATTGTGCTAACGTACTCATAGAAGAGCTTGCGTACGCATAACCTGATCTTTGGCATTTGCTTACGAGCCGCTGACCTTGCAGTTTCCTGCCGTTCGTGGAAATCGTTGGGACGCGCCATATGTACGCTAATATGTATGAGTTGAGCGACATATAAATAAGCATGTAACGGAGTACATATGTCACCAAACAGCGATTCCATCCTTTCCCAGGAGCTCTCGCGCCGCACTGCCCTCAAGGCCCTGTTCGGCGCCGCTTCTGCGGCAGTTCTTTTTGGCCTGCCCGCTCGCGCCCATGCGGCGGAGGCTTCCAAAGAAACCACCGATAAACTGAATGCCGCCCAGGCCCAGCTCGACGAGGTTCAGGCCCAGCTCGACAGCATCGCAAATGAGTATGCGGCGCTGGCCAACAAGAATGCCCAGACCCTCAACGACATCGAGAATGTCCAGGGCAAGATTGACGACACGCAGGCCCAGATCGATGAAAAGAAGGCCGAGCTCAAGAAGAAGCGCAACGACCTTTCCGATCGCGTGGCCGCCAGCTACAAGTCCGGCGGCACGAACATCCTGTCGCTGCTGCTGGCCTCTGGCTCGTTTGAGGAACTCGTCGCCAACGCGCATTACGTTGAGAAGATCAACAAGAGCGACCGCGACGCCATCGAGGACATTCAGACCATCCAGGAAGAGCTCGATGCGCAAAAGACCGAGCTCGAGTCGCAGAAGGCCGACTTAGAGAAGCTCAAGGACCAGCAGACTGCCCAGATGCAGGACATGCAGGCCAAGCAGCAAGAAGTCCAGACCGTGCTGAACGGTCTTTCCGACGACGTCAAGGAGCTCATGGCTCAGCGCGATTCCGAGATCCTCGCTGCTGCCCAGGCTGAGGAGGCCGCTAGGAAGGCTGCCGCTGCCGCGGCTGCCGCGAACAAGAACAATTCCTACTCGGGTGGTTCGAGCTCGGGTGGTGGATCGTACGCGCCCGGAACTCCGCAGCAGAATGCCGGCTCGGGCAAGCAGCAGGCTGTCGTCAACGCGTGCTACTCCACGCCTTCGCCGGGTCAGAACTGGTGCGCGGCGTGGGTCACCAATGTCTTCCGTAACGCCGGCGTTGGCTACTTTGGAGGCAATGCGTGCGACATGTTTAACGCCTGGTGCTATAGCTCCGACCGCTCGGCGCTGCAGGTGGGCATGATCGTGGCCGATTCCTCGCACAGCGGCACGGGTGCTCCGGGCCTTATCTACGGTCATGTGGGTATCTACGTTGGCGGCGGCATCGTTATGAGCAACGAGGGTGCCATTACGTCTAAGTCGCTCGATTCGTTCATTAGCTTTTATGGTACTGGCTCTGGCGTGCGTTGGGGCTGGCTTGGCGGTATTGCGCTGTCGTAAAGCCGACTAGGCCGCGTGCCCGCCCGCAATATATTTGATTGCCTGCTCGGGCAGTCCTGCGCAAGACGAAGGCCACATTAAGTGGCCTTCTTTGCGTGCGGAACTCGCGATCAATCAAATATATTGCGGGCGGGCACGCGGCCCTCTCGGGTTCGGGGCGCGACGCACCGGACTGGGTTATCTGAATAAATATGGCGAAGGCCCCTTTCGGGGCCTTCTTTTTTATAAAAATTCGCCGACTCGGTGGACTTCGGGTTCTAGGTCTACGTTGAATTGGTCTTTGACGGTTGCCTGGATGTGGCGGATGAGTTCGTCAACATCGGCGGCGGTGGCGTGGTCGGCGTTGACGATGAAGCCGCAGTGCTTCTCGCTCACCTGCGCGCCGCCAACGGCGTGTCCTCGCAGGCCGGCATCCATGATGAGTTTGCCGGCAAAGTAACCCTCGGGGCGCTTGAAAGTGGAGCCGGCACTCGGCATGTCGAGCGGCTGCTTGTCCTCGCGGCGCTGGCGGTAGTCGTCCATGTCGGCCTTGATCATCGCGGCGTTGCCCGGGGCGAGATTGAAGGTGGCCGAAAGCACGATAAAGCCGTCATCGGCGATGCGGCTCTTTCGATAACCCAGGTTGAGCTCGTCGACATCGAACTCGATGATATTGCCGCTGCCGCGGGTGCCGTCGTCGAGCTGGCGAGCGGGTTTGTAGACGCGCACGGACTCCAGCACATCGGCCATGCAGGCACCGTAGGCACCGGCGTTCATGTAGCAGGCGCCGCCGACCGATCCGGGGATGCCCGAGATGGGCTCCATGCCGGTGAGACAGGCCTCGGCTGCCGCGGCTGCGACATCGGAAAGCAGCGCGCCGGCTGCCGCCGTGACGTGCGTGCCGTCGATCGTAATGTCGGAGAGGCCTTCGCCCAGCGCCACGACGACGCCGCGGATGCCCTTGTCGCCGACGAGTAGGTCGGAGCCGTTGCCCACGATGGTGAGGGGCAGATCGCAGCGATAGCAGGTATCGAGCGTGGCGACGAGGCCCTGCTCGGTATCGGGCGTGACAAAGACGTCGGCCGGGCCGCCGATCTTAAACGTGGTGTGCTCGCGCATGGGCTCGCTCATCAGTACGTTGTCCTCGCCGGCAACGCCAGCAAGCGCGCACAGCAGGTCCTCGTTAAAAAAGTCGTTCTCGTGCATACGAATATCCGCCTTTTGGTGGTCGTTGTCATCAATCGATTGCAATATACCCCACCCGGACGGATTTGGTGCGCTGGCGGCGATAAAACAGCCGTCTACCGGATTGGTAAAGTGTTTATCACCGAGGTAGAGGGGTAGTCGCTATACTTTCAAGAGATTGCGCGTAAACCCGGAAGGAGCGAGATGGCCAACAAAGTCACCCTCAAGCAGATCGCCCAGGAGGTGGGGCTTTCCCCCTCGTCGGTCTCGCTTGTGCTCAATAATCGGCCCTGTCGCATCTCGGAAGAAAACCGCAAGCTCATCAAAGAGGTCGCGGCGCGCAACCACTATGTTCCCAACCAGATCGCGCGCAGCCTGGTCATGCGCGAGTCGCGCACCCTGGGCCTTATCGTCCCTAACATCGAGAGCCGCTTTTTTGCCTCGCTCGCCGGTAGCCTGGAAAAGCGCTGCCGCGAGGACGGCTATGCGCTCTTCATTACCAGCTCGGGCGGAAGCGCCGATGACGATCTGGAGCTGCTGCGCCAGCTGGTGACGCGCGGCGTTGATGGCGTCTTCCTGGTCGTAGGCGACGAGTTCTCCGACGACCGCGCCCTGCGCGAAGAAGTCAGCCATCTGCCTATCCCTGCCGTGATGGTCGACCGTGCCATTGAGGGGCTCGAGTGCGACAAGGTGATGTTCGACCACGAGATGGGTGGCTACATGGCCACTCGCTATCTGATCGAGCAGGGCCACCGTCGCATTGCCTGCTTGGTTAACGCGCGCCGTTCCAATACGGGGCGTAAGCGACTTGCCGGCTATGAGCGCGCGCTGCGCGAGGTTGGCCTGCCTATCGACGCACGTTTGGAGTTTGAGAGCGAGTACTACATTCCGAGTGCTTATGAGGCCTCGGAGGCGGTGCTCGCAACTGATGCCACCGCTGTGTTCGCAAGTTCGGATAACATCGCCCTCGGTCTGCTCAAGCGCTTGCACGAGATGGGGAAGAGCATCCCGGGCGATATCTCGGTGGTGAGCTATGACAACTCGGCGGCCGACGTTCTCTTTGAGCCGGCGCTGACTGCGATTGAGCAGGATCCCGGTGTCCTCGCGGAGCATGCTTTTGCCTGCATGTCCAAGTGTCTTGCCGGTAGGGGCGGTAAGCGTGCCGAAGAGGTCGTTCTGGAACCGGCGCTTATCGTGAAGGGCAGTGTGCTTGATCTTACCGAATATAGCTAAGCGCACTTGTTTGTTTGCATAGATTGCATGCGGAGTGTCCGCTATTTGCCGGCGGGGCCGGGGTGCCTGCTTTGTTTTGAGAAGTTCGCGAAGCCCACTTCTCAAAACAAAGCAGGCACCCCGGCCCTCGTCCGTAAACTCTTCCGCTGAGCGAGCCATAGGTGCCACGCACCGATGTGATAAAGCGTGAGCTTGAAATTGGTGCTATATTCAGCTTGAGTTGTTTAATGCTAGTACGGGAGGCTGATATGGGGCTGTTCAAGAAGAAAAACCCGCAGGATGCCTTTGATCCCGATGTGTTTACCATCACGGATACGATTTTGGACCCGCCGCGGTTTACGTTTTTGCCGGCTATCTACCAGGATGCCACGCGCCGCAAGTGGGCCGTGCATCAGCGCGGCGGCGAGCCGAAGATTTTTGACTATGCGGACGTGTTGCAGTGCGAAGTAGCCGAGGCGGGCGATCCGGAGGCCGAGGAAGTGGTCTCAAAACAGGAATTTGCCCAGCGTATCCTGGCAAATCCCGCTAAGGCGGCAAAAATGAATGCCGCCAAGCGTAATATGTGTCTTGGTATGGGCGTTGTTGTGGCGGTTCAGACGGGAAAAGACGAGGTTTCCAAATTAGAGATTCCCGTTATGACCGACGAAGTCAAACGCGATTCAAGTCTATATAAGTCGTATCGGAATGTTGCCGAGAAGATCAAGGCCGAATTTGATGCCATGGGAGGGCTGGTCTAATTTTGGCGGCATACGTTTCTGAATGAGGAGTCTGTGCAATGGCAGGCGAATCTTATGCAATTCCCCCCAAAGATCGTGCTGTTGAGGGAATTCTTTGGTATATCCAGCACCACCAGCTTGCCGGCGGCGATCGCCTGCCGGCTGAGCGCGTGCTGTGCGAAGAGATTGGCGTTTCGCGTACGGCGTTGCGCGCCGGTATCACGCGGCTCATCTCGTGTGGAACGCTCGAGAGCCGTCGCGGATCGGGTACGTATGTGTGTCCTCCCAAGCCGCTGAATATCTTCCAGGAAACGTATAACTTTTCCGATGCTGTGCGGACTGCCGGCCTGCACCCCTCTTCTCGTCTGGTTTCCACCGGGACCATCGAGGCGGATGAGGCGCTTGCCGACAAGCTTGGGGTGGCTGTGGGCGCTCCTTTACTCCGCATGCAGCGCATTCGACTTATAGAGGGCGAGCCGGCGTCAATCGAGACCGCTCACGTTAACCTGTCCCTGTGCCCCGCGCTTCCCGAGCACGATTTTGAGTGTGAGAGCCTTTACGATGTCTTGCTCAAAGAAGGTGGCGTGCGTGTTGAGCATGGACGTGAGCATATCTCCATCTCGCGTTTGAACGCCGAAGAGGCCGAGCTGCTCCAGCAAGAAGAGGGAACGCCGGTGTTCTATGAGAGCTCGATCGAATTTGATAAGGACATGCGTTTTGTGGAGCATTGCAAATCGGTGATTTTGCCCACAAAGTTCCGCTTTGCCGATAACGGCGAAGAGAACGGCATGAGGAGCGTGGCAGGTGAACAATGGCTGAAACAGTAGATGCCACCCCGGTTTATATGCGCATTCGACGCCGCATCGAGGAACGTATCGAGCGCGGTATATATCCCACGGGTTCCATGATTCCGTCCGAAAAAGACCTCGCCGAGGAATTTGGTACGACACGCTTGACCATCCGAAGCGCTGTCGATGAGCTGGTTCGGCGCGGGCAGATTCGCCGTGTTCGGGGAAAAGGTGCCTTTGTGGCGCAGAAAGTACCTGCTTTTTTTGAACGCACGGTCGGTTTCCGTGAATCGGTCCGTGCTTCGGGCGGCGAGCCGTCCGTCCGTATTCTCGCGCGTTCCAAGCGTTATGCGGGGCCATATTACGCCGACCTGTTTGGCATCGCCGAGGACGACCTGCTCTATTCCGTTCGACGCCTGAACTGCATAAACGGTAGCCCCGTATCGATTGAGACGGCGCTGATTCCCTGCCTGCTGTTCCCAACCATCGAAGATATTGACGTGTCGGTCTTCAGTTTGTACGAGACCTATGAGATGCTGGGCCGAAAGCCAGTCATGGCACAGGAAAAGCTCGATATCGAAGCGCTGGGCGCACGAGATGCCGGCCTCCTTGGACTGGAACAGGGCGATCTTGTTTTGCTTTTGGAATGCGTGAGCTATGACGCGAGCGGTCAGGCTATCGAGTATGTAAAGTCCTTCAATCGTGGCGATACGGGCGGCTACACCTATACGTACTAGCTGGTATTCTGTGAATAACGGCTGGGAAACTAACCAGTTTTGATCGTTGGGTCAGCTGTATATACAACCTTACAGGGCTCAAAATCGACCGTTCGCCGATGGGGATAAATTAATCGACAAAGAGGTATCAAAAAGCCGTAACCTGTAACTGTGATTGGTATCAAATACTAATGATTTGTTACGAGGTGAGACGATGAAGATGCTCGATTACGTTCAGCTTGCCCATGTGCGTATGGGGGAGAACCTCGAGCGTTCGTCTGAGCTGGTAGCGCAGCTCGTTGATATTTTCCAGTCCGGTTCTTTTGACGCGCTGCGCATCGTTGCTTCGGGTTCGTCGCGCCATGCCGCCGATTGCGCCCGCGATGACCTGCAAGATGCCCTGCAAATGCAGGTGTCCGTTGTGACGCCCGAGGCCTTCGTCGATTTTGAACACACCTATCCGCAGCATGTGCTCAACATTGCCGTTTCGCAGAGTGGCTATTCGACCAATACGATTGCGGCGCTCGATTACATGCGCGCACACGATATGGCTGCAGTTGCGCTCACGGCAAACGTCGAGGCACCCATCAAGGAACACGCTGACATCGTTCTTGACTACGGTGTGGGCGTCGAGTCGGTGGACTTTGTGACTCTGGGCGTCGAGGTGCTCGTTGAGTACCTGGTGCTCTTTGGCATTTACGGCGGTCAGGCGCGCGGAACGATTGACGCCAAGGGCGTTGCCCAGCGTCTTGACGACCTGCGCGAGGCTATCCATGCCAATGCCGTGATGTGCAAGACCGCCGAGGCATATGTCCAAGACCACATGCTCGAGCTTTCTGAGCACACGCCCGCCATGGTCGTCGGCAACGGCCCCAACTATGGCGTTGCCGAAGAGGCGGCCCTCAAGCTGAGCGAGACCATCAAGATTCCTGCCATGCATCACGAAGGCGAGGAGTTCGTCCACGGTCCCGAGATGCAGATCGTTCCGGGCTATCTGGTGTTTATCGTCGACGATCCGCAGGGGTCGGAGCGTCTTGCGAATATCGCTGATGCGCTATCGAACGTTACGACAAAAACGGTGCTGCTCACGGCCCATCCCAAGGGTAGGGCTCACGAGGTTGCGGTGCCTCAGGTGGCTCCGCTGCTCAGCGCAATTCCCAATCTTGTGTTCTTCCAGACGATTGCGGCCATGATAGCCGAGCGTCTGAAGTCATGGGACGTGCACCCGTATCTCGATGCCGTCTCCAAGCAAATGGAGGTCAAGGCAGAGGGCTACGAAGAGTCAGTCAATGCGCTTAAGGCCAAAGCGGCCGAGTGTTACGGAATGTAAGCGGGTTTTGATGCCCGTTGGCATGGGGGATGTGGAAACAACCCCAGAAAGGAGAGACAAATGAAGGAAACCGAGAAGATCGAGATCATGCATTTCGACCAGGAGGGCTATCTCGAGGACGGCAAGGCGCTCTACGAGACCGGCAAGAAGATGACCGCGCTCGCCGACAAGGTCGCCGACGAGGGCTACG
>CALLSB010000099.1:0-9999 GCA_938014225.1 uncultured Collinsella sp.
TCCCTCGGGAAACTTCGCGAAGCCCAGTTCCCGAGGGAAAGGCTCAGCCGCCACCACAAAGACCGCAGGGACGGGAGCAGCTATACTACTCTCAGTAGTTAAGGGTCGCGGATTGGCCGCGTCACCGCTCTCAACAGGAGGTCTTTTTTTTATGGCAGATCAAAAGCCGGTTGTCGGGATCATCATGGGCTCCAAGTCCGATCTGGGCGTTATGGAAGGTTGCACCGCCGAGCTCGAGGCGCTGGGTGTGCCCTATGAGCTTGTCATTGCGAGCGCACACCGCACGCCGGCGAAGGTCCACGAGTGGGCCTCGACTGCCGCCGATCGCGGTATCAAGGTGATTATCGCCGCCGCTGGCAAGGCCGCTCACCTGGGTGGTGTCGTGGCTGCCTTTACGCCGCTGCCGGTCATCGGCGTGCCTATGAAGACGAGTGACCTGGGCGGTATGGATTCGCTGCTGTCGATGGTGCAGATGCCTTCGGGTGTGCCCGTGGCCTGCGTTGCCATCAACGGTGCCAAGAACGCCGCCATTTATGCCACGCAGATTCTGGGCGCATGCGACCCCGAGTACCGCAAGGTTATCGAGAAGATGAAGCAGGAGATGGCCGACGCCTAGGCGTTCCGCCGTTTCACCGCAGTATAAGGAGAGCCATGTCTGACTATCAGGGAAAACGATTCAAGGCTTCTCAGATTCCCGATCCATCGAAGCCGGGTGCTGCCCATGCGGCGCAGCAGGGTCGGGCATCCTCTCCTCAGCAGCCGCGCGCGCCGCGCCCCGTGACACCGGCGACGCATCGTCGACAGGACGCGCCAGCCGCATATCGACCTTCATCTTATAGCAACGCTAAGAAGCCGCCCCGGTCTTCATCGCATGTCGCGCCGTCGGATTACACCGAGCCGCCGCGCAAAAAGCGCCGCTCCATTATTCCCATTCTGCTCATCATCATCGGCATCGGCCTGATTGTTGCCGCCGCTGCCATCTTTATTAATGCTCAGATTGGCTATAAGCAGGCAAGCGATTCGTACCAGAAAATCGAGAAGCAATATGTAAGCGATAAGGACGCCAGTGGCGTGCCGATTATCGACTTCGATGCACTTGCCCAGACAAATCCCGAGGTTGTGGGTTGGATTTACGCGCCGGGAACCAACATCAACTATCCCGTGGTGCAGACCAATAACAACTCCAAATACCTCAACACGCTGTTTGACGGTACGTCCAATGCATCGGGTGCGATCTTCTTGGACAGCGACGATACCGCGCCAGGAATGGTTGACCAGCAGACCACGATCTACGGCCACCACATGAATGACGGGTCGATGTTCAACGTGATTTCGGACACCACTGATCAGGCAACGTTCGATAGCATCGAGTTCGTGTATTACATCACACGGGATGCTACGTATAAACTGCGACCACTGGCGACCAAAGTTGTCGAGGACACGTATGCCAAGGCGCGCACGACCAATTTTGAGGGCGACGACGGGCTCAAGAACTACCTGTCCGAGATGCTCGACGGTGCCTCTGCCGTGGCGAGCGATGCCACCGATCGTGCCGCTTCGGCAACCAAGGTCGTAACGCTTGTGACCTGTCGTTCGTTATCGCTGAGCAACACACGTGCCGTCATGGTGCTCACGCCGGTCGAGGAATAGATAATGGGCTACTCAATGACGGTGAAAGGGGAAATGATGCTCGAGAATGGCAAAACGATGCCTTCGGTTGATGCTTGGCTGCGCGAGGCCAAGGCCGATTCGTCGGCACCTGCGTGCGGTATGTATCTGACACATAACGGTGTGGTGCGCGCGACGCCCAAGGCCGAGGCGCGCGGTGTCGAGACCGATGGCGTGGCGCCGGGCCACAAGGTGGGCGGCATGGTGTTCGGCTACGACGCCAGCAAGGTGCAGGCTGCTATCGAGGCCACGCGCGCGATGCCAGGTATCGGCTATGTGCGCGTGTGGTTGGCAAGCGGCGAGCTTACCGTAGGTGACGACATCATGCTCGTGCTCATCGGCGGGGACATTCGCCCGCACGTGGTCGATGCGCTGCAGGCGCTCGTTGGCACCATCAAGAATGAATGCGTGAGTGAGGTCGAGCGCGAGGCATAGAGGCTTGCGTCGATAGAAGGCTCGTTTATAAAAATGCCCGCCGGTACGTGTGATACCGGCGGGCATTTTGCGTTTTGGGCGCGGTGGGCGCTACACGCGCGTTGCATCCTTGGGACTCATGGTCATGCTCTGGAAGCGATTCTCCATAAAGTCATTATCGAAGTACTTGCCGTAGAACTGCGCAACGGGAATATCCGGTTCCGTGCCGTTGACGCGCTGGTACCAGTAGTCGAGCGACTGCAGCGTCATGACGCCGTCGACCAGCATAATGATGGTGAAGATGACGGTAGCCGAGTAGCGACTCTTCCACGGAATCATGTTGATGAGCTTGAGCAGTCTCGGCAGCAGCAGCTTGATCCAGATGAGTCCGCCCAGGCCCCACAGGCAGGCAAAGCCCGTGCAGGTGCGTCCGCCCGTAAGGACGGCGAGCGGGTCGGGCATGCCGAACAGCTTCATGTGCGAGTAGCTCCACGAGACCACGCCAAACGAGGTCTGCATAAACCAGCCCACGAACACCTCAAAGCTCGCGCCGAGCAGCGCGCTCACCAAAAAGATAATGATGGGGTTCTTTTTGTAGAAGCGGTTGAGCACCATGGTCATGAGCACGGCGCCAAATCCGTAGATGGGGCTGAAGGGGCCAAACAGCATGCCGGCGCGGTTCTGGTAGACGCCGGGGTCGTCGACCGTCATGTGCCAGATGTCCTCGGCGATCAGGCCGAGTATGCAGCAGACAAAGAATACCCAGAACAGGTTGAAGTAGTTGAGCTTGATGTAGCCTTCGCCGGTTTCATCGCGCCCGAGCATGCCCTCGGCGGCGGCGTCGCGATCGAGCATCTCCTGCAGGCGGCGCTGCAGCTCGCGCTCCTGGCGCAGCGTGGGGTCGACGGTGGCCGAAAGCGCGACGAGGATGCCGAGCTGGATGGCAGGGCGCAGCAAGAACGGCCCGATACCCTGGAGCATCACGTCAACCAAAAGCTCGACGACGGTCAATGCGATAAGGATATAGGACAGACGGGCGGCATTGCGGCGCTGGTTCTTGATGAGGTCAAGGCCAAAGATGATCAAGATGACGGCACTGGCAGCCGAGAGCATGATGCCGGCGACAATCAGTCCGACCGCGACGAGCGTGTTGTCGCCGAGCTTGGCGGCGGCGTTGCCGTTGATGAGCGCGGTGATGACCTGCCACATAAAGGTGCCGACCGACGGGAGCGTGCCCACGCCGGACAGGATGCACAGGAAGGCGTATACCTTAATGATGAGGGGGATCTTCTTGACCTCCGTGGCGCTGGGGACGCTGGGGTCGAGTTCGTTTCGATCCATACATAACCTTTCTCGTTTTGCTGTAGGTACAAGGATACGCCGCCGACCTGCCAAAAGACAGGACGAACGTCCCAATTGCAACAATGCAAGCCCCAACGGCGGGCGAGACGCGTCGCAACGGAAGTATGCGGGATCGTCGGCCCCGAGGCGGTTGCCCAATAAAATGTTTGGCTGCAAAACGGATTATAAGCTCGGTGGGCTTTTAAAAAGCGCTGTTCATGCGCGGGAGTGCTTGTCTTGCCGTGCGTATAATAGGGCAGGTAACGCCAAATAACGAGGCTCTGAGGGGATGCCATGTCTCAAGAAACCATCCGCGCGGCCGAGCGTGCCGCGGGACAGGTGAAGACCATGTCGACGTATGATCCGGACTCCGACCAGCTGCATGAGGAATGCGGCATTTTTGGTGTGTGGGCGCCCGATCGCGATGTGGCTCGACTGACGTACTTTGGTCTGCGCGCGCTGCAGCATCGCGGCCAGGAATCGGCGGGAATCGCCGTGGGTGATGGCGGCACGGTTATGGTCCGCAAGGATCTGGGCCTGCTCGACCGCGTGTTCTCCAACGCCGACCTGTCGACACTCTCCGGCCAGCTGGCCGTGGGCCACGTGCGCTATGGCACTGCCGGTGCCAAGAGCTGGGAAGCCTCGCAGCCGCATCTTTCCACCATCAACAGCGTCATTATCGCGCTTGCTCACAACGGCACTCTGGTCAACACCGACGAGCTGCGCCGCCAGCTGATCGAGCTGGGCGTGCCGTTCCTCTCCAATTCGGATTCCGAGGTCGCGACCAAGCTTATCGGCTACTTTACCCAGCGTACGGGTCATCTGCGCGAGGGCATTCGCAAGACCATGGAGCTCGTGCGCGGCGGCTACGCCATGACGCTCATCAACGAGCAGGCGCTCTACGCATTCCGCGATCCGCACGGCATTCGCCCGCTCGTGCTGGGCAAGCTGGTGGACGAAGGTCTGGACCAGGCCGATGCCGCTTCTGTTTCGCAGCTGCCCTCGCAAGACGGCGCCTCGACGGTCGACTCCGCCGTCCATGTCACGCGCGCCGGCGGTTGGGTCGTTGCTTCCGAGACCTGCGCACTCGACATCGTGGGTGCCGAGTACGTCCGTGACGTCCGTCCCGGCGAGATCTTGCGCATCAGCGCCGAGGGTCTGGTATCCGAGCAGGGCGTGCCTGCAGCCGAAGAGCCCGCCAACTGCATCTTTGAGCAGGTCTACTTCGCCCGTCCCGACTCCATCATGAACGGCAAGAGCGTCTATGCCTGCCGTTACGACATGGGTCGTCAGCTGGCACACGAGGAGCCCGTCGAGGCCGACCTGGTCATCGGCGTGCCCGACTCCGGCCTGCCGCCCGCGGAGGGGTATTCGCACGAGAGCGGTATTCCCTTTGGCGAGGGCCTTATCAAGAACCGCTACGTGGGCCGTACGTTTATCGAGCCCACGCAGGAGCTGCGCGCCATGGGCGTGCGTATGAAACTCAACCCGCTGCGCGACAACATCGAGGGCAAGCGCCTGGTCGTCATCGACGACTCCATCGTGCGCGGCACCACCATGGTGCAGCTCGTCAAGATGCTACGCAACGCTGGCGCCAAGGAGATTCATATCCGCATCAACTCGCCCGAGGTCATCTGGCCGTGCTTCTACGGTATCGATACCGACGTGCAGTCGCAGCTTATCAGCGCCAACAAGACGGTCGATGAGATTTGTGAGTATATCGGCGCCGATTCGCTGGCCTTCCTTTCGGTCGAGGGCCTGCTTAAGGTCATGCCCAAAGGCGGGTACTGCGATGCGTGCTTTACCGGCCGCTACCCCGTGGCGATTCCCGAGAGCTTTGGCCGCGACAAGTTCATGGAGGGCTTTAAGCCCCGCAACCTGGACAAGCCGCTGCACTTTGATGACGACGCCGTGGTCGAGAAATACGACGATCGCAGCTGGGAAGAGGAACACGGCGAGGCCTAAAACCTGCCATGTAGGGACAGGTTTATTTTGGTAGGTTTTACCTGCTGTTTTGTTGATATGACGGCGCGCGTTGTTATGCGCGCGCCGAAATGAACGCAACTATGAGCACCGTTTGGCGCCCGCGCGGCGCCACGGTAGTGGGAGAGGAAGGCTCAGATGAGCGACAGCAAGCATGTGACGTATGAGGATGCCGGCGTCGATACCGCCGAGGGCGGCCGCGCCGTTGACGCTATTAAGCAGATGGTTAAGGACACCAACCGTCCCGAGGTCATCGGCGGCATCGGTGGCTTTGGTGGCCTGTTCTCGGCTGCCGCGCTTAAGGATATGGAAGACCCGATTCTGATTAGCGGTACCGACGGCGTGGGCACCAAGCTCGTGCTCGCCCAGATCATGGACCGTCACGAGACGGTGGGCCAGGACCTGGTTGCTATGTGCGTCAACGACATTCTGGCTTCGGGTGCCGAGCCGCTGTTCTTCCTGGACTACGTTGCCATCGGCCACATCGAGGCCGAGCACATGGCAAAGATCATCAAGGGTGTGGCCGACGGCTGCAAGCTCGCGGGCTGCGCGCTCGTGGGCGGCGAGATGGCCGAGCACCCCGGCGTCATGGCTCCTGCCGACTACGACCTTGCCGGATTTACCGTGGGCGTCGTCGACCGTCCCAAGATGCTCGACCCCGCGAATGTCCGCCCCGGCGACGTGATTCTGGGTCTGCCTTCCACCGGCGTGCACTCCAACGGCTACTCGCTTGTGCGTAAGGTCATCGGTGTCGACGGTATCAAGCCGGGCACGCCCGAGGCCGCCGCTAAGGCCGAGGAGCTGAGCCGCCCGCTCGAGGAGCTCGGCGGCGCATCGCTGGCCGACGCTCTGCTGGCCCCCACGCGCATCTACGTCAAGCCGATTCTTGAGCTGCTGCGCGGTGGCGCTCCGGTGCACGCCATCGCCCACATCACCGGCGGCGGCATCACCGAGAACCTCAACCGCGCGCTTGCCGACGACGTCGACGCCGTGGTCACCCGCAACGGCGCCGAGATGGGTTGGGACGTTCCGCCCGTCATCACCTACGTGTCGCGCCAGGCCGAGCTCGCGCCCAACGAGGCATGCAAGACCTTCAACATGGGCGTTGGCCTGTGCCTGATCGTCGCCCCCGAGGACGAGGCTGCCGTGACCGAGGCCCTGGTCGCGCTGGGCGAGAAGCCGTTCCGCGTGGGCGAGTGCGTCGAGGGCTCCGGTAAGGTCGTGTACTCCGATGAGCGCTAACGAGCAGATGGCTGCTGCCGCGAGCCTGGGCTTTGTGCCCTACACCCGTCCGACCGGCACCGATACGGCCGAGCCGCTCAAGATCGGTGTGCTCATCAGCGGTTCGGGTACCAACCTGCAGGCGCTGATCGATCTGATCGCCGCCGGCAAGCTCAACGCTTCGATTGAGCTTGTGGTGTCGAGCCGTCCTTCGGCTAAGGGTTTGCAGCGCGCTGAGCGCGCGGGCATCCAGACGCTCACGCTGTCCAAGGATGTCTACGCCGACCCCATCGCCGCTGACGAGATCATCGCGCACGAGCTTCTCGAGCGCGGCTGCGAGTATGTGGTCATGGCCGGCTACATGCGCATGGTGCACACGCCTCTGCTGGCGGCGTTTCCCAACCGCGTGGTCAACTTGCATCCGGCGCTGCTGCCGAGCTTTACCGGTGCGCATGCGATCGACGATGCCTTTGCGCGCGGCGTCAAGGTAACTGGCGTGACCGTGCATTTTGCCAACGAGATCTACGACAACGGCCCCATCATCGCCCAGCGCGCGCTGGCTGTCGAGGAAGGTTGGGATGTCGACACGCTCGAGGAGCACATCCACGCGATTGAGCACGTGCTGTATCCCGAGGTCGTGCAGATGCTCGCCGACGGCCGCGTCCACGTGCTGGAGAGCGGCAAGGTCGCAATTGACGCGCCTCGCGGCTAGCGGCGCACAGTACAATTTAGCCGAGTAGTCAGGGTGGTCATTGGCGCCAAGGCGCGCGTGGCCACCTTTTGTTTTGGGTAGTCATCGGGAACGGGCTTTAACGACTGGTCATTCAAGAACGTCGCAGGTGACTAGATGAGAGAGGTGAGCGCATGGCGGATAACGAAGCGCTGTTTACGCCTGAGCTGGTGTTTTTTGATTGGGAGTGTGCGACGCCGGATGAGGTGTTCGCGCGGCTCGAGGGTGAGCTTGCACCACGTGGCTACATTGCATCCGGTTGGCTCGACGCCGTTCGCACGCGCGAGGATGCCTATCCCACGGGTCTTGCCATGCCGGCGGCAAACATTGCCATTCCGCATACCGATCCGGGGTTTGTGGCCAAGCCCTATATCGCGGTGGTGAAGCCCGCCGCGCCCGTGGCATTTAACGCTATGGCTGGCATGGGCGCTCCGGTGCCGGCGCAGATCGTCATCAATCTGGGCATCGCAGAGCCGGGCGGTCAGGTCGAGGCCCTGCAGGCGCTCATGAACATCTTTATGGACGCCGATGCCGCAGCCGACGTGCTCGGCCAAACCACGCCGCAGGGCATGGTCGACGCCATCCGCCGCCACTTCTAAGGTGGGGCTGAGTCGGCACTTGGGGACGTTCCTTTTCTGCTGGCAGTAAGGGACGGTCCCCAAGTGCCGGCATATAAAGAACGTCCCCAAGTGCCAAGTGCCACATCTGTCCCCTTTGCACCAAAATGGTGCAGATTAACCTGTCCCCAATGCACCAAGCGTGCCGCGGGGGCCGCGTTGTGACACAATGGCGTTTGTTCGATTCGTTATGCGAAAGGCCAACTATGGCAAATAAGAAAAAGAACTCCGAGACCGCGCCGACGCCCGAGCAGCAGGCCCGCGCTGCCTCCAGCTCTCGCAAGAAGCAGCGCAAGACGTACGTGTCTAAGACCGTCAAGATCGTTCTGGTGGTCATCGGCGTGCTGGCGATGCTGCTTTCCGTCTCGGCGATGGCGTGCTCCGGCCTTATGTCGCAGGCTGAGGACACCTCGGGCTACAAGCTGACTGGCGGTGTTGCTGCTACTATCAACGGCACCAACCTTACCGAGGACACCGTGACCAAGCAGATCATGAGCATGCGCACGTCCTACGGCTACACCAAGGACAAGGACTGGGCGCAGTACCTGGTCGACAACGACCTCACGCCCAAGAAGTATCGCAAGCAGCTCATCGATTCCTACACCCAGCAGATTCTGCTTCAGCAGGCGCAGAAGGAAAACGGCGTGACGGTGTCGGACGAGGAGGTCGAGAAGGCATGGAAGGACGCGTGCAAGAGCGCGGGCGGTGCCAAGGCCTTTAAGAAGACCCTCAAGACCTACGGCTATACCGAGGACACCTACAAGGACTCGCTCAAGGAGAGTCTGGCGCAGCAGAAACTCAAGGATGCCGTGGCGCCCACCAGCAAGCCCAAGGACAGCGAGATTGTCGATTACATCAACGAGAACCTGTCTAACTACAACGATGCTCGCCGCTCGTCGAACATCCTGATCAAGGTTGATTCCGACGCTTCCGACGAGGACAAGGCTGCCGCTAAGGCCAAGGCGCAGGAGTGTCTGGACAAGATCAACTCCGGTGAGCTGAGCTTTGAGGACGCCGTTGAGCAGTACTCCGAAGACACCGGTTCCAAGGAGAAGAAGGGCGATGTGGGCTGGGATAAGCTCACCACCTTTGTCGACAGCTACCAGACGGCGCTCGAGGGGCTCAACAAGGGCGGCGTGAGCGAAGTCGTCGAGTCGACCTATGGTTACCACATCATCAAGTGCACCGACTACTTCCATGTCGATAATCAGGTCGATGACATTAAGCAGGTGCCCAAGGACATCAAGAAGTACGTCTCCAACGTGGTAAAGACGCAGGCGGCAAGCACCGCGTACAGCGAGTGGCTGGAGCAGTACAAGAAGGACGCCGACATTACCGTCAACCCCATGCCCAAGGACGTACCCTATAACGTAAGTCTGAAGGGCGTCACCAAGAGTTCGACCGACGATTCGTCGACGACTGAGTAATCATGGGGCGGTGCTCGCGCGAGTGCCGCCCACCCTATTAGAGAGGATTTGCAGATGACCAACGAAGAGCTGCAGAAAGAAATGATCGCGGCCATGAAGGCTAAGGACAAGGTTCGCCTGTCCATCATTCGCCAGGTCAAGGCCGAGGTGAAGAATATCGAGGTCAACGAGCGCCGCGATGTGACCGAGGAAGACGTCAACAGCATGATCAAGCGTCTGATTAAGCAGACGAGCGAGACGCTGGAGATGTCCATCAAGGCCGGCACCGACCAGGAGCGTACCGACAACCTGACCGAGCAGGTCAAGATTCTGGAGAGCCTGCTGCCCGCGCAGGTTTCGGGCGAGGAGCTCGAGACCCTGATCGAGCAGGTTATCGCCGAGCTGGGCGCCACGTCCAAGAAGCAGATGGGCCAGGTCATGGGTGCCCTGGGCAAGGCCACCGGCGGCAACTTCGACAAGCCGGCAGCGGCAAAGATCGTCGGAGCAAAGCTTGCGTAATTTGTTACGCGGTTTTACCAAACCGCGTAACGGCTCGACGCTGCAAACCCGTACACACGGCAATCTGACGTTCAATTTCAAGGGCGCGACCATAAGGTCT
>CALLSB010000100.1:0-9907 GCA_938014225.1 uncultured Collinsella sp.
TCTTCTTGGCCGCAGGCTTCGCAGCGGGCTTCACCTCGGGCACGGGCTCTGGAGCAACCTCAACCTTCACCTCAGGCTCGGCCTTTGCGGGCTCAGCCTCAACCGGCTTCTCCTCGGCCTTGGGCTCCTCAACAGCAACCGGCTCCTCGGCAGACTCAACCACGGCCACCGGCCTCTCAATCTCCGGGTGCATAAAGAAGTACAGGTCCAGATACTTGTCGGCCGAGCGCGTCCAGCTAAAGTCCTGGCTCATGGCCTGCGTGACCAGCTGGTTCCAGGCATCGCGATTGTCCCAGAACAGGCGTGCCGCGCGGAACACCGCGTCGCCCATCTCGTCGCCGTTAAAGTTGGTAAACGAGAAGCCCGTGCCCTCGCCGGTAAACTCGTTGTACGGCTGCACGGTGTCCTTCAGGCCACCGGTCTCGCGCACGATGGGCAGGGTACCGTAGCGCATGGCGATGATCTGCGACAGGCCGCAGGGCTCAAACTTCGAAGGCATCAGGAACATGTCGGCGGCGGCGTACATGCGCTGCGACAGCGCTGGGTCAAACTCGATGCGTGCGGCCATGGTGCCGGGGTACTTGTCCTGGAAGTAGCGCAGGCCATCCTCGTAGTCGCGGTCGCCGGTGCCCAGCACGGCCACCTGCACGCCGCCGGACAGGATGCGGTCGAGCGCGTACATGACCAGGTCCAAGCCCTTCTGGCGCGTCAGGCGCGTGACCATAACCATGAGCGGACGGTCGTCGCGAACCTCGAGCCCCAGCTCTTCCTGCAGCTTGGCCTTGCACACAGCCTTGCCGGAACGGTCGTCGACCGTGTAGTTTGCGCCAATGCGCTTGTCGGTTGCCGGGTCAAAGCCTGCAACGTCAATGCCGTTGAGGATGCCCTGCAGCGCATAGGAGCGCTCGCGCAGCACGCCGTCCAGGCCCTCGCCAAACTCGGGCGTCTGAATCTCGTTGGCATAGGTGGGGCTTACCGTGGTGATGGCATCGGCATAGTGCAGCGCGCCCAGCATGTAGTTGATGCTGCAGGCGTCGCAGCGCAGCTGCGTAGCTGCCGCGGGAATATGAGCCACACCCAGGATGTCCTCCATCACGGTGTCGCTAAACTGGCCCTGGAACGCCACGTTGTGGATCGAGAACACGGTCTTGACGCGGTCGTACAGCGGCAGGCCCTGGTAGAACTCGCGCAAGAACACGGGCGCCAGCGCGGTCTGCCAGTCGTTGCAGTGCAGGATGTCGCACTCAAAGCCGGCCGGCAGGTGCTGCAGGCTCTCGGTGATGGCTTTGGAGAAGAACGCAAAACGCTCGCCGTCATCAAAGAAGCCGTACGGATAGTCGCGCGCAAAGTAGCGCTCGTTGTCCACGAACATATAGGTGACGCCGTCGCGCTCGAGCTTCTCCAACCCACAGTACTCATTGCGCCAGCCCAGGCTCACGTAAAAGTCGGCAAAGTGCTCCATCTGCGCCTTGTACTCGTCCTTGATGGTGGCGTACTTGGGCACCATCACGATAACCTCGGCGCCGGCACGCACGAGTGCCGCAGGCAGCGAGCCCGCCACGTCGCCCAGGCCACCGGTCTTAACAAACGGTGCGCACTCGGCCGAGGCAAACACAATCTGCATCTTTTTGCTGGAATCTGCCATATTGTCTCCCATGTTGCAATTCGAGAATAGCCGCCTGGCGCTAACCGGGCGGCTATTCTACATGTTACGAGCGATGTTGCGGTGCCAACGTTAACGTACGATGGTGGTGTCGGAAGTTAACGGAGCCTTGCCCAGCACCAGGATGTTCTCGGGCGTGCCGCGAAGCTCGGTGTTGGTGGGAACCACGTTGTTCTTGTCCAGAATGGCATTCTCGACGCGTGCGCCGCTCTTGATGATGCAGCTCTGGTTGATGATCGAGTTGGTCACCGAGGCGCCCTCCTCGACCACGACGCCGCGCGACAGGATCGAGTTGCGCACGGTGCCCTTGATGATGCAACCGGCCGAGATGATCGAGTTGCACGCGTGGCTGCCGGTCGCATAGCGCGAAGGCGGCACGTCGTGAGCCTTGGTCAGGATCGGGCGCTCGGGATCGAAGAGCTGGTCGGCCACGGTCTGGTCGAGCAGGTCCATGCTGCGGCGATACAGCGACTTCTCGCTAAACACGCCCACGACCTCGCCCTTGTACTCGTAGCTGCACACGTCGATGTTGCCAAAGTCGCCCTGGAGTGCCTCGAGCAGGTCCAAATAGTCGGCGGCCTGGTAGTGGTCGATGATCTCGAGCAGTGTCTCACGGTTGACGATGCAGCAGTCCATAGAGGCGTTGTCGCCGTACACGACGCCGGCGCTCACGCCCGTCAGGCGGCCGTTCTCGTTAATCTCGAGCTTGGTCTCGTCATCGACGTTGCGCGTGGCCTTGCAGTACACCACGGTCATCTGGGCACCGGAGTTCTCGTGCGCGTCGATGATGGTGTTGAGGTCCATATTAAAGATGATGTTGGTGCCCATCATCACAACATAGGGCTTGTCCGAGCGCTGGAACAGTGTCTTGTTGGAGATGATATCGCGCAGCAAGAAGCGCATACCGCCCTTGGTGGTGCCATACGCGTTGCCGGGCACCATGAACAGGCCGCCCTTCTTGCGGTCCAGGCCCCAGTCCTTGCCCGAGCCCACGTGGTCGATCAGCGAGCGGTAGTTGCCCGGCATGACGACGCCGACGGTCTTAATGCCGGCATTCATCATGTTGGACAGCGGGAAGTCGATCAGGCGGTAGCGGCCCAAAAACGGAACGGACGCGATGGGGCGGTCCTTGAGCAGCACGCTGCCGTAGGTCGAAGAGTAGTTAGCGGTGATATAACCGATGGCCTTGCGATTGATCATCGGATCATTCCCCCTTCCCGATAACGACGTCATTTCCAACGACGGCCGTATCCTTGGTGGTATCGACAGAGCCGAGCTTCACGCCCTCTTCGACCGTGGAGTTCTCGCCCAAAATAGCGCGGCAGATGTGCGCGCCGCTCTTAACGTGCGCACCCGGCAGCAGTACGGAGTCCTCGACCACGGCGCGCTCATCGATGATGACATCGGTCGAAAGGATCGAGTGGCGAGCGGTGCCGTAGATCTTGCAGCCGTTGGAGACCAGGCAGTCGTCCAGGCGGCCGTCCGGGCCAATGTAGTGCGGCGGACGCGTGGTGATGTTGGACATGATGGGGAAGTGCTTGTCAAACAGATCGAACTCGGGGTTGTTGCCCAGCAGGTCCATCGAGGTCTCGTGGAAGCTGGCGATGGTGCCGACGTCCTTCCAAAAGCCGTGGAACTCGTAGCTGTACAGGCGCTTGCCCTCGCCGAGCAGCTTGGGGATGATGTCCTTGCCAAAGTCGTGGCTCGAGCGCTGGAGAAGATGTAGATGCCCATGGACGCGAGGTTCGAATCGGGCTTATCGGGCTTCTCGGTGAACTTGGTGATGCGGCCGTCCTCGGGGTCGGTGGTCAGGATGCCAAAGCGGCTGGCCTCTTCCCACGGCACGGGCATAACGCTCACCGTGAGGTCGGCGTTGTTCTCAATGTGCGTCTTGAGCATCTTGCGGTAGTCCATGCGATACAGGTGATCGCCCGAAAGAATCAGGACGTACTTGGGGTCGTTGGCCTTGATGTAGTCAAGGTTCTGCGTAATGGCGTCGGCCGTGCCCGCATACCAGGCGCCACCGGTCTGCGTCTCGTACGGCGGCAGGATCGACACGCCGCCGTCGCGGCTGTCCAGATCCCAAGCCTCGCCGGAGCCCACATAGGCATGCAGCAGGTAGGGGCGATACTGCGTCAAGACGCCCACCGTGTCGATGCCCGAGTTGGAGCAGTTGGAGAGCGAAAAGTCGATAATGCGGAACTTGCCACCAAAGCTAACCGCCGGCTTAGCGATCTTTTGGGTGAGTGCCCCCAATCGGCTGCCCTGTCCTCCTGCGAGGAGCATCGCGATGCATTCTTTCTTACTCATCGATTTCTCCTTCTGTCATCGATGTTCCTAAACCCATTAGCGACGGGCGCGGCGCTCGGTCGCGCCCGTCGAGTAATGCCGTGCTGGCATAGGGGAGCTCGCGCGCCTTTATGCGTGCCAGATCTCGTCGCGGTACTCACGAATGGTGCGGTCGCTCGAGAACCAGCCGCTCGAGGCGGTGTTGAGCAGCGCCTTGCGGTTCCAGGTCTCCTGGTCACCGTAGCTGCCGGTGAGCTTCTCCCACGCATCCACGTAGCTGCGGAAGTCTGCCATGACCAGGTCGGGGTCGTTGTTGTTCATGAGCTCGTTGTAGATGCTCTCAAAGTTGCCCGAAAGGCCGGCAAACGTGTTGTCCTTGAGCTCGTCCATCACGCGGCCCAGGCGCTCGCGATCGTTGTTGAGCGTATCCCAAGCAAAGTAGCTGTTCGATGCCCAGAGCTGCTCGACCTCGGGAGCGGTCAGGCCAAAGATGGCCTCGTTCTCGCGGCCGGCCAGATCGGCGATCTCGATGTTTGCACCGTCGAGAGTGCCCAGCGTAATGGCGCCGTTCATCATGAGCTTCATGTTGGACGTGCCCGAAGCCTCCTTGCCGGCCGTGGAGATCTGCTCCGAGATCTCGGCGGCGGGGTAGATGAGCTGGGCGTTGCTCACGCGGAAGTTGGGGATAAAGCAGACCTTCATGACCTCGTTGACGCGGGCATCGTTGTTGATGACCTCGGCCACCGAGTTGATCAGGCGGATGGTCTCCTTGGCAAAGGTGTAGCTCGAGGCAGCCTTGCCGCTAAAGATGAAGGTCGTCGGCGTCACGTGGAAGTTGGGATCGGCGATGCGACGGTTGTAGATGTCCATCACCTTCATGATGTTCATGAGCTGGCGCTTGTAGGCGTGGAAGCGCTTAACCTGAACATCGAAGACGGTGTTGGGGTCAATGACCAAACCGGTCTCGGCCTTAACGTAGGCGGCCAGGCGCTCCTTGTTGGCGCGCTTGGAGGCACCCACGGCCTTCAGGAACTCGGAGTCGTCCTGGAACTCTTTGAGCTTCTCAAGCTCAAAGGCGTCCTTGAGCCAGCCATCGCCAATGGCCTCGGTCACGAGCTTGGCATAGGTGGGGTTGGCCTCGGCAAAGAAGCGACGATGCGAGATACCGTTGGTCTTGTTGTTGAACTTCTCGGGCGTCAGGGCATAGAAGTCCTTGAGCACGATGTTCTTGATGATGTCGGAGTGGATCTTGGCCACGCCGTTGACGCTGTGGCTGCAGATCACGGACAGGTTGGCCATGCGGATCTCGCCGTCCCACAGAATGGCGGTCTGGCGCAGGCGCTCCTGCCAGCCCTCCTGCGTGGTGTCGAACGACTCGTGCCAACGACGGCTGATCTCGTCGATAATCTGATACACGCGGGGGAGGAGCTTGGAGAACGTGCCGATGGGCCACTTCTCTAGAGCCTCGGGCAGGATGGTGTGGTTGGTGTAGCTCACGACCTGCGTCACGATGTTCCAGGCGTCGTCCCACTCGAGCTTCTTCTCGTCGATGAGGATACGCATGAGCTCGGGGCCGCACATGGCGGGGTGCGTGTCGTTGGTGTGGATGGCCACAAACTGCGGCAGCAGCTCCCAGTTCTCGCCGTGCTCCTTCTCAAAGGTGTCGAGCAGACTGTAGATGCCGGCCGAGACAAACAGGTACTCCTGCTTCAGGCGCAGCAGACGGCCGTGCTCGCCGGCGTCGTTGGGGTAGAGGATGGCGCTGATGGCCTCGGCCTCGGCGCGCTCGGCGTCGGCCAGGGCATAGTCGCCGCGGTTGAAGGCCTCCAGGTCAAAGTGCTCCTCGACCGGCTCGGCGGCCCAGACGCGCAGCTTGTTGACGGTCTCGCCGGCATAGCCCACCACGGGGATGTCATAGGGGACGGCCAGGATGTCCTGCGTGTCCACCGTGCGGTAGAATGTGCGGCCGTTCTCCTCAAAGCCCTCAACATGGCCACCAAACTTAATGGTCACGGCCTTGTCCTGACGACGGACCTCCCAGGGATAGCCGTGGGTGAGCCACTCGTCGGTGGCCTCGACCTGGCTGCCGTTGACGATCTCCTGCTTAAACAGGCCGTAGCGGTAGCGCATGCCGTTGCCGTAGCCGGCAATGCCCTCGGCTGCCATGGAATCCAGGAAGCATGCGGCAAGACGGCCCAGGCCGCCGTTGCCCAGAGCCGGATCGGGCTCCTGGTTCTCGATGACGGATAGATCAAAGCCCATGTCGTCGAGCGCCTCGGCGACCATGTCGCGCACGCCAAAGTTGAGCAGGTAGTTGTCGAGCAGGCGGCCGATCAAAAACTCGATCGAGAAGTAGTACACGCGCTTCTTGCCCTCGGCGGTGACGCGGGCGTCACTCTCGGTGGCTACGGTGCGTGCCTTCTCGGCCACGAGCTTGGCCAGGGCGTTAAAGCGGTCGAGGTCACTGGCGGCCTCGACGCTCTTGCCGCTGATGCTCATGACGGCATCGCGATAGAGCTCGGTAAACTCCTGCTTGTTGTCGAAGATCTTATTCATACGTTCCTTTCCCCCGGGGATGTTTCTCCCGGAACGGTTATGACTTGTATCCTACGCCCCCGCGGGGCGGGTAATTGCAGTGGTAACGCTTTTGTTACGCTTTCTTGGCTGGAGCCTTAACAGCAGCTGCCTTGGCCTTGGGGGCAGCCTTTTTGGTGGTTGCCTTTTTGGCCGTGGTGGACTTGGCCGAAGCCTTGGCAGCAGACTTGGCAGCCTTCGCCTTAGCCGGAGCCTTCTTGGCAGCCGCAGGCTTGGGCTTCACCGAAGACGCACGTTTGCGCATCGTCTTCTTGGGCTCCTCAACCACGGGCGGCTTGTAGCTGCTGGGGCCGCGGCGCTTAAGCACCACACCTGCCAGGCCGGGCACCTTAATCTCAATGGAGTCCATCTGCCCGTTCCAGGGATAGGGCTCGCTCGAGCAGGTGTAGGGCTCCTCGCCGGCGTATCCGCTGCCACCAAACTCGGGACGGTCAGAATCGAAGATGACCTCCCAGTCACCCTCGCGCGGCACTCCCACGCGGAAGCTCTCGTAGCTTGCCGGGTCAAAGTTGATCAGGATCACCAAGTCGTCATCGACGTCCTCGCCCTGACGCACAAAGCTCACGATGGACTGCTTGGAGTTATCCGCGTCGATCCAGGTAAAGCCGTCGTCGGTGTAGCCGCGCTCGTACAGGGCGGGCTCGGCGGTGTACAGGTGGTTGAGCGCCTTGATAAACGCCTGATGATGCTTGTGGGTCTCGTACTCCTCGGTCAGGAACCACTGAATGGACTCGTAGTAGCGCCATTCAATAAACTGGCCGATCTCGTTGCCCATAAAGTTGAGCTTGGCACCGGGGTGCGTCATCTGGTAGAAAGCCAGCGTGCGCAGGCCGGCAAACTGGCGCCACCAGTCGCCCGGCATGCGTCCGATGAGCGAGCACTTGCCGTGCACGACCTCGTCGTGGCTGAGCGGGCAAATGAAGTTCTCGGTAAAGGCGTACATGATGGAGAACGTGAGCAGCCCGTGGTTGCCGGGGCGCCACGGAAAATCGGTCTGCATGTAGTGCAGGGTGTCGTTCATCCAGCCCATGTCCCACTTGTAGTGGAAGCCCAGGCCGCCGTCCTGCGGCGGATAGGTCACGAGCGGCCACGCGGTGGACTCCTCGGCCATCATCATCACGTCGGGGTAGTGCGCCTCCACGGCGCAGTTGACCTGGCGGATAAACGCGCTGGCGTCCAGGTCCTCCTCGGTACCGTACTTGTTGAACTTCTTTTGGCCGGGATCATCGATGCCAAAGTTGAGGTACAGCATACTGGACACGCCGTCCATGCGAATGCCGTCAACGTGGAAGTTCTCGAGCCAATACAGCACGTTGGAGACCAGGAAGGAACGGACCTCGCCGCGGGCGAAGTCAAACTTGTGCGTGCCCCAGTTGGGATGAATCTCGTGCTCAAACAGCATGTGGCCGTTAAAGGTGGCGAGGCCGTGGGAGTCGGCGCAAAAGCCGCCAGGCACCCAGTCCATAATCACGCCGATGCCCGCCTCGTGGCACGCATCGATAAAGTGCATGAGCTGCTGCGGATTGCCGTAGCGCGACGTGGCGGCATAGTAGCCGGTCGTCTGGTAGCCCCAGGAGCCATCGAAGGGATGCTCCATAAGCGGCATGACCTCGATATGCGTATAGCCCATGTCGCGCACGTAGTCCACGAGCTCCACCGACAGGTCGTCGTAGGTGTAAAACTCACCGCGCTGCGCGGGGAAGGGGTCCATGGGTCCGGGGTAATTGCCGTACTCGTCCGGCTCGCCCTGCGGTGCGTCGCCGTGGCGCTTCCACGAGCCAATATGCACCTCGTAGATGTTGAGCGGCTGCGACATGTGGTTGTGGCTGGCGCGGCGCTTGAGCCACGCGGCGTCGTTCCACTTGTAGCCATCCAGGGTCCACAGCACGCTGGCGGTACCCGGAGGGCACTCGGCCTTAAAGGCGTACGGATCGGCCTTGTAGAGCTTTTCGCCCTCGTTGGTCTCGATAAGGTATTTATAGAGCTGACCCTGCTCGGCGCCAGGAATAAAGCCTTCCCAAATAGCGCTCGTATGCACGGGTACCAGCGGGTTGGCTTGTTCATCCCAATTGTTGAATTCACCGATAACGTGAACGCTCTTTACGTCGGGAGCCCAAACGCAAAAACGCCAGCCGCGCGTACGCTGCTGCGTGTCGGGATGCGCACCCATCTTTTCCCAGCTGCGCTCCCACGTGCCAATGCCAAACAGATAGACATCGTCCTTGGTGAGCTCCGGTGCGTGCGGGGCGGCTTTACGGGTAGCGGGCTTTTTGGTTGCTGGCTTTAGCTTTGTATCGCTCACGTTTGATCCCATCATGACGCGGCAGCGTATTGCCTTGGTGACTAGATGCGAAAGGTCCAAGGCTGCACGAATCGAAGGGACGGAGAAGTTTCTGTGATTCGTTCCACCTCGCGTGCTCGGTGGAACTTTCGGCAAAAACTACGATAACACCTGTACGTTAGTTTTATGAACGAAAGCGGATTTGCAGGGGCGTTTAATCGGTAAGCGACATGTTTATACCACTGGCAGAATTGCCGTGGTAAAACTCTTGACAGTTTTACCAATTTGGGTTTCAAAATTGTCTGGCTTACGTTGGGTAAAACGTTTTTAGCAGGATGTTTACCATTTGATATCGAAAGGTTCGTTTATGTCCCATACCGCCGCTCCCAAGGTTGCTTTTATTTTCGATTGCGATGGCACGCTGGTAAATAGCACCCCCGTCTGGGGTTATGCGCAGCCCGAGTTATTGCACCGTCACGGGATCGACGTGACCGTGGATGACTTTGCCCAATTTGAGCACCTGTCACTGGAGGACGAGTGCCAGGCTTACCACGACACGTGGGGCATTGGGGCGAATGGCGAGGAGCTCTACCGTGAGCTGAGCGACATCCTGATCGATGGCTACTCTAAGGTGCCGCCGCGCGAGGGGCTCCTGGCATTTTTGGAGCAGGCGAAGGCGGCGGGCATTGCCATGTGCGTTGCCACGTCCACGCCGGCCGAGCTGGTGCAGTCCGCGCTCGCCGGTGCCGGGCTCGACGCGTACATGGAGTTTGTTACCACGACGGGTGAGGCAGGACGCTCCAAGCAGTTCCCCGATGTGTACGAGCTGGCCCTGCGCCGCTTGGAGGAGCGCCACGAGTGCAAGTTTGAGCGCGCTTGGGTGTTTGAGGACGCGGTCTTTGGCCTTAAGAGCTCTGGGGTCGCCGGCTTTACGCGTGTAGGTATTTATGATCCGCACGGCCGCATGAAGCGCGACGACGTACGCGCCAACTGCGATATCTTTATCGATAGCTATGAGGACCTGGATTTAGCCCGCGTGCTTTCGTTTGAGGGATAGGCGAGGGCTGTGGCTTGCAAGG